>JBAUMB010000159.1:0-4170 GCA_049578465.1 Anaerolineales bacterium | reverse complement strand
CTTCTAGGTTCCAGTACCACCATCCATGGCTGCCGCTCCTTTCGTGAGAAATTGTTGACGGCCGTCGAAGAAGAAACGCCACTGAAGCAAAAATATTATATTCGATAACGATTAATTAATCAAGGCTTTTCAAATCCGGCTAGGTCTTTTTTGGACGACCTCGCGGTCTGGCGCGGACTTGGTATTCTCTGACTGCCTGTTGTGTAGTTACCCAATTTCGCCCAATTTTTATTCCCCAAATGTCACCGTGGCGAATTAGAAGTCGAAGATGCCCTTGAGTAAGTCCGCTTAGCTTGGCAGCTTTTTCAAGAGAGATCAGTTCGTCCAGTTTAGGCTGGTCGAGGTCTCTCCGCTTCTTGCTGTCAGGCATACGATATTAGGAGTTCAGTATTATGAAATTGTATAGGTGCATTGGTTCTCTATCCTGATTATACATGGAGACCGGCTTATTGATAACAGCACGTATGAAATGTTAGAGTATTGAGAATGTCGATCAGGGAAAACATTGAGATATATCCTCCCCTTGACTTGCATCAGTTCCTCGAAGTCCTGAAACGGGATTATGGCTTGGTGGAACATCCATCCCAAGCAGGTGCTTTGACCATAGATGGTCTTTCGTTCTATTCTCCGAGGATTTCAGGAGATCATGTTTCTATACTTGGGTTTAACAAGGCCCCTATCCCCGATACTGTTGTTCAAGCATTGGTTGAACATCCAGAGCTTGTGCCCAACGATGTTGTGATCCGCTGGACTCAGGAGCAGGAATTGATATTTGAGTGCACATTGGGTGAACTCAGAAAGCTTGAGAATAACAACCCAGAAACTTGAATCAAATTGGCAGCACCGGGGTGAGGGGGGCACCTCGGCACTGCCGAGGCGAAATTATACTTGGATTTTACTCACGGTTGACAACGAAGATAGAAAATGTATTATGAAGTCATGGATATAAAGTTTAACAAAGAGTTCGAGGAGAAGTTGGCCGGTTTCTTTGCTATTGCGTTCAAAGAAGTTGTCCTCCCAGTCCTGAAAGATATGGATGAGCGATTGGCTTCCAAGGAAGATCTGAACTCTATCAAAGAAGATATGGTTGATGTTAAAAATAGACTAGGTAAAGTAGATGACAAGCTTACCAAAATCGAAGATCGATTAGATAGACTGGGAAAGACTCAAGAAAATTTGGAAAAACGAGTTGTCCATCTCGAGGAAGCTGCGAACTTTTCAAATTGATATTGAATACGACCAGCCCTCGGCAAAACACTCAGCGGCGGACTCGTGACGCTCTAGCACGATTGTACCGTTTCACTAAGGCCAGCAAGCGGGACAAGGCAGAACGCGCCTGATTCGGGATATTTCATTCCTCGCTTCGCTTCTCTTTACATCCCCTCATTACGGACGTGCCTCACTCACCTCTTTGCGCGGCGCGCCTCCACTTTATTCCGGCCTTGCTTAATTCGGTGAATGTTTGGCGAGGGCAAACATCACGTTCAGCACTCGCGTACAGCCCAAAAAGCGCCCCGCTTAAACGCTCGCCTTTGCATCGTGCTCGGCGCACAGCCTTGCTTCGTTGCCGAGGCTTGGTCGCAAAACGATGCTATTAGAACCATGCCGCCACGCATAGAGTAATCGGAACGATCATCCATTTGTAGATTATTCCCATAACTTGATTTTGACTTGTTCAGCGTGATATGCTAACCGAAGTATGGCAGGTAAACTCTCGAAAGAACAGCACGGTATGATTGCAGAGAAATTAATGGAATGGGGCAATTTGTGTTCTTTGTTGGCTTGACTTTCTATATTATCCGCTATGGTTAAAGGCAAACCAAAGTGCTGTCATTTGATGCAGGCGTTTTACTCCTAACGACAAGACCGCTATTGGTAGGATTGGTTGATTGTGAAACTATACAGTGAAGAATATCATCTCAAAAATTGACATTACCAAACTGTGTCTCTCATCTTTTTGCAGAAGCGGTTTTGCGTGGGCGTTTTCCCACCTTGGGATTTAATAAGTTTCTGGGTGCATCACTTCGCAAAAGTGATGTCTTGGGATTAAGCCAATAAATGACAATCTTCTTGCGATTAGGACGTTTTGCAACTTTGTACCGTTCAGGTGGAATTCCAATATCAGCCACGTAGTTCTGTTCCCGTAAATCTCGCAAGCGCCTGCGCAAACTCTCGGGATGATGATAGCCAAAATGTCGGGCTGCTTGATCAATGGACAGCCAAGTATGATTATCCTTCAACATAAAGATATTTTACATCGAACTTACTGCTTGACAAGACGGGTTTAGATATTATATACTGTTGCTATTATACAACATTATAAATCCTTAACTTTATAGGCAATTGGTAGTATAGTTCGTTTTTATTTTATGAAATGCAAAAAAGTAAAAATTTCATACTAGAGGAAGTGGATGGCCATTTCTTTCCCGATCAAGCCACGGCCCAATCAAAGGTTTTGCAACCCTTGGTATCCAGCTTAGTGTATACACTTCGTGGTTTGATAGCATCCGGTACGTTGATCGTTTCCAATAGACGCATTATTAGAAATTCAAGAAAGGTGCGCAAATGAGTTACATTCCTCCACCAGCCGCATTGCCAAGTGGCTTAAAAGTCTGGGCATATCTTCGTGACTCAGGCGGCGAGTCACAAGAACAAAGTACGACTCAACAACGAAACGAGATCTCTGCGTATTGCAGAGAATATGGACTTGTCCTAGTCCAAGTCTTTGAGGATATTGCACGCTCCGGCGGTACGGCAAATGGCAGAATTGAGTTTCTCCATATGATCGACAAAAGCAATCTACCCGAACACCCCGATGGCCTGCTAGTCTGGAACTATGCTCGCTTCGCCCGTGATATGGATGATTCCGCTTTTTATCGTGCCTTGTTACGAAAGAATGGGATGGTAGTGCATTCTCTTACCGATCCCATTCCTGCTGGAGAATTCAGCCGGGTCATTGAGTCCTTGATTGATTACGCCAACGAAGAAAAACGGCATCAAAATTCCCGTGATGTAAAGCGTGCACTTGCCGAACGAGTAAGGGCTGGGTACTCTCCGGGCGGCAAACCTCCGCGCGGTTATCTTGCACAACATGAGGTAATTGGGACAAAGCGCAATGGCGAAGCTAGGATTGGATCGCGTTGGGTGATCGATCCCGATTTGGGTCCACTTGCTACTTTGGCGTTCAGATTGCGAGTTGATGGTAGGAGTCTGAAAGAAATCACTAAAGCGACTCATGAGAGGTTATATCGGGATAAGAATTGCTGGGCAACATTTTTTAGGAATCGTTCCTACCTTGGTATTGGAAAATGTGGAGTTCTGGAAGTCCCTGACCATCATCCAGCCATCATTGATCCAGCAACTTTCAAAACCGTACAAGACGTAAATAAAAGCGCCGGTCAAAAAATTCCTGGCAATCCCTTGAATGCGCGTCGACTTGCGTCGCCATCTCTATTATCCGGTTTGGCAGTTTGTATTCATTGCGGATCGGCGATGGTCAAGAACAGAGCCGGACTCAATAAATGGCCCTATTATATTTGTGGCAAGAAGATACGAATCAGTCATAAATCTTGCCAAGGACGTGCGGTGAATTCTGCCAAAGCCGACCAAGTCATCCTTGAGGCAATCTTATCGAGGATTCTCACTCCCGAATTTGTTCCTCAGCTAATAATAGAAATGCGGTCTCAATTTGCTAATACTGCCGACTTGGATCGCCGCGAACAAGAAGTCCATTTGGCCTTATCCAGTGTCGAGAAATCCATTAACAAATTAGTGGATGCTGTGGAGGAGACTAACTCTCACACAGTAAAGGAACGATTGAAGCAGAGGGAAAACGAAAGAATTAGAATCCAAGCCGACCTGTATGAAATTCAGGCACAACGTGAGGCGGCGCACTTTGATATTTCATACGAGGCTTTGGCTTACACCTTCGACGCTTGGCGTAGCAAGGTTGAAGATGCACGTCGCGTCAATGACATTCGCAGCCAACAAAATGTAGTGCGGCAATTTGTGAAGAAGGTTGAATTGGGTTATGGCAAGGCTCGCATTTGGTATTCTTATCCTCTGCGTGCCTTGGATACTACGGATAAAGCCATTTCACCCATGGGGGCACCAACCGCCGATAAGGCGATTTTGTTTTTACTCAAATCTTTGGAAATATCATTGAGCTAA
>JBAUMB010000158.1:0-8207 GCA_049578465.1 Anaerolineales bacterium | reverse complement strand
GAATTGTCTTGTCCCATTTTGGGATTGTTCGGCAACGATGATACAACTCCATCACCGGAGCAAGTCAATCAACAGGAAGCAGAACTCAAGAAGTATGGAAAGAATTATGAGTTCCATCGTTACGATGGCGCCGGTCATGGATTCTTTTATTATCACCGGCCAATGTATCGTCAAGCCCAAGCCGTGGATGGCTGGGAAAAAGTCTTTGCATTTCTCGAAAAGAATCTAGCATAAGGAGTTCATCATGTGTACAATGATTGCTGAAAAAATAAAAGTGGATGGCAGCGGCAAAGGCAAAGATGGTTGGTTCACTCTACAAGAAGCAGCTGTTTCTTATGACCATCCGTTCAATGCGCCGTTTGAACACGCCTTGAATATTGACTTCGTCAACGAATCATTCGGACCTTCAGCGCGGGTCGCCGTTGAATTAAGCGAATCCGCCGCCCGCGATTTGGTGCGAACGATTCTATCCGTGTTGGATCAAGCCGAGGCGGACGGTCATATATCCAAGCATAGTTAAGGCTATTGAAATTCGGTTAAGAATGTTGTATAGTATTTTCATACCAAGGAGAAGATTATGAAAATACCGCATTATGGATGGATTCGAGATTTGCCCGACCAGCGCGATCATATGTTCTCAGCAGTGTCTGGAACGGTCGCGCAATTGCCGCCCGCGGTTGATTTGCGGGCAAAGTGTCCGCCGATTGAGGACCAGAAAAAGCTCGGTTCGTGCACCGCAAATGCTTTGGTCGGCGCGCTGGAATTTCTCGAAGTCAAGGACGGCGTTCCGTTTGTGGCTTTGAGCCGGCTCTTCGTCTATTACAACGAGCGCGTCATCGAAAATACCGTTACGTCCGATTCCGGCGCGCAGTTGCGAGATGGAATTAAAACGCTGGCGAAGCAGGGTGTTTGTGCCGAGAAGATGTGGCCTTACGTCATCTCGCATTTCGAAAATAAACCGACAAAGACTTGTTATACCACCGCCGCCCAGCATGTGATCCTTTCATATCAACGCGTGCAAACTTTGAACGACATGAAAACCTGTCTCGCGGCGGGATATCCGTTCGTGTTCGGATTTACGGTCTACGAGTCTTTCGAGTCTGCCGAAGTAGCGAAGACCGGCATTGTGCCGTTGCCCGCTCCGCACGAGAAAGTTCTTGGCGGACATGCAGTGGTGGCGGTCGGTTATAACGACGCGGCTCAGCGACTTGTCGTCCGAAACTCGTGGGGAACGGCTTGGGGACAAAAGGGATACTTCACTATGCCGTACGATTACATCACCAATCCGAAACTTGCCGCAGATATGTGGACGATCCGACGCGAAGAAGGAGAATAGAATTTTATTTATGCCTACAAAACTCCCGCAGATCGTTTGCGGGAGTTTTGTTTTATATTTCATATGCTACAATCGAAACCAATAACTTAATAAAAAATGGATAATCAAACGTGAATAATATTCTTTCCTTCCTTCAAGATCACACAACAGATATCCTTGCTGATGTCGAAACATTGGCTCGCATCGAAACGCCGTCGAATAACGCAGAAGCCATCAATCGTTTGCAAGATGTGACTCAAACTTGGTTGAGCGAATTTGGACAAGTGACGCGGCATCCGAGTCAGGTCGGCGATGTAATTCACGCGCGTGTTGCAGGTCAGAGCGATGAACGAATCTTATTGTTGGCACACGTGGACACGGTGTATCCAATCGGCGCGTGGAATAATCTCTGGTCGGTGAAAGAGGATCGCGCTTATGGTCCCGGCACGTATGATATGAAAGTGGGATTTGTTCAAGCACTGTGGGCATTACGCGCACTCAAAGCGCAAAATCAAAAACCGGCATGGACAATTGATCTACTTCTCACTCCGGACGAAGAAGTCGGTTCGGAAGTAGGCTTGCCGTTCATTCAAAATTTGGCGCGCGGCGCAAAAGCCGTGTTGGTGCTCGAAGCGCCTTTTATGAACGGCGATTTGAAAATTGCGCGCAAAGGCGTTGGCGATTACAAAATTCAAGTGCATGGCAAAGCCGCGCATCAGGGCGTTGAACCGGAAAAAGGAAAGAACGCCATTGTCAGCGCGGCGCATTTGATTAGTGAAATCGTTAAGCTTCAGGATTTGAAAAAAGGCACAACGCTTGGGCCGAACGTGATCAAAGGCGGAACGGTATCGAACGTTGTGGCGGATCATGTTGATCTGGCTGTTGATCTCCGCATCTGGTCAACGGATGAAGCGCAACGCGTCGATGCCGCGCTGAAAGCGATTCAACCGTTGGAAGGCACGCGTTACGAAATCGCTGGCGGACTCAATCGTCCGCCGATGGAGCCGTCCAAAGGATCGTATCAACTTTTGGAGAAAGCCCAGCGCATCGCGTCCAAACTTGGATTCAAAGTAGGCGCGGCACGAGTCGGCGGCGGCTCGGACGGAAACTTCACAGCTAAACTTGCGCCGACGTTGGATGGCTTTGGTGCGTTCGGTGCGAACGCACATCAAAAGGATTTGGAATATATCTATATTCCAAGCCTTGCGCCGCGCACCGCGTTGCTGGCTGGCATGTTGATGGAATGATCAATTTTTTGTTTATGCTATACTATAAACCATGCCTGATCAACGCGATTTTTTTATCAAGCAACTTGAAGATGCACGCCGACAGCTCACGGCGTTAGTGGACCAAGCACCAACCGATAAACAAATCTATCCTAAATGGACGATCAAACAATATGTTGATCATGTCTCAGGCTGGGACGATGCCATGGTCGAAGCGCTGGAGGCTCACGCAAAAAATGAACCGGTGCCTCAAAGCGCGGCGCGCGGCATCAATGCTTATAACGCACAAACCGTCGAGACGCGTCAGACGATAGATTTAGAGCATAGTCGACGCGAATTCATTGCCAGCCATGAGAGGGTGATACAGACTTTGCGAAATCTGCCCGATGAAAAATTTAATCAACTGTTGATATTTCCGTGGGGCGAAAGCGGCACAGTAAAAGGATTCATCGAAATTTTTGTGGAACATGATAAAGAGCATACTCATCATTTGGCGGCTTGGCTGAAAAATCCAAATGAAATCATTGGAGAACATTAAACAGATGAACGATTTGCATTTGGAAGAGTCCGTTGAATTTGGCAAAGACTCGGGGCATGGAAATATATTAGGCATTGAGCCATATATTGCCGCCGCGGATTATGCCTCGGCGCAAGCGTTGCAATCCAAATTAGATGGATATATGTCTGAAGCCAAACGCCGAAACTGGCTCAACGAAAAAACGATAATCTTGTTGCCTGAATACTTTGGCACATGGCTGGTGTTGGCGGATGAACCCGAATCTGTTTTTCAAACGGATAAGCTTGCGGTTGCCGAACAACGACTGGTTCTTCGTCACATCTTTGGATTTCTTTGGCAGCTTATCACCGCAACAGAAAAAGGGAAATTGGAAGCCGCAGTGTTTCGATTGAAATCTCAAGTGATGGCAGAGGCGTATAACTCTGTCTTATCAAACATCGCAAAAAATTATCTCGTCACGGTGATCGGCGGCTCGACGGTTTTGCCCGCGCCGCAAGTTCATGATGGGAAATTAGTCGCGGGCAAAGGTCCGCTCTATGGCGTGACGCCGGTTTACGGTCCGGATGGATGCGCTTATTCTGAGCTTGTTCTCAAAGCTTATCCAACAACGGAAGAATTACCGTTCATGACTCCGGCTTTATCAAAAAATTTACCGTCGTTCGATACGCCCGCCGGCAAACTCGGAATCTTGATCTGCGCCGATTCATGGTTTCCGGATTGTTATCAGCGGCTTGATGCGATGAACGTGAACATGATCGCGATTCCGTCGAACGGCGGCGACCCGGCGATTTGGGATCAGCCGTGGGGAGGTTACAGCGGCTGGCCCACGCCATCCGATGTGGATGTGAGCGATGTAAATAAATTAACCGAGGGCGAGGCGTGGCGCAAATACGCGTTGGCTGGGCGCATCGGTTTGACGAAGGCGCGTTATGGCTCGAACATTTTTATCCGCGGCCAATTGTTGGATATGACGGGCGGCGGAGGAAACACTACGATTGTTAAAAATGGGGAAGTGCTGAGAGATAAAACTATCACCGGTGCATCGCTGGTCAACTTGTGGTTATGAATGGGGAAGCTGATTGAGGTTGTGGGGCCGAGCGGCGTGGGAAAAACAGCTCTGGTCAATGCCTTGAGCCGCAAGGCCCGATTTGCAACGGCTTATGAGGGACATGCTGAACGTCCATTTCAAGCGTTGTTCAAAAACGATATACATTATGGCCTCGCCAATCAAATGGATTATTTGCTTTTGCGCGCCGAGCAAGAAAAGGAACTGCGCGTTTCTCCGCTTATAGGATTGATGGATGGCGGACTCGATCTTGATTATCAGGGCTTTGCGCGTCTCTTTCACGCCCGCGGCTGGCTCAGCGATTCTGAATTTGATCTATGCCGACGCATCTATGAATTAACTCGCAGTTTGCTTCCCCTTCCCGATCTCATCATCCATCTGACAGCCAGCGAAGAAATCATCCGTGCGCGATTAGCCGAGCGCCAGAGAATCAATATCGCTTCGGCGGAAGATACTACCTTGTTCAATGAGTTTTTGGAGGAATGGCTTGCAACCATACCTGCTGAAAAATTGTTGCGGCTGGATGTGTCAGACGAAGGTTTGGAATTTGTCCAAAGTTTGACAAGAATTCTTACACGGTTATAAAATGAAGTGAGCTGTTGTGTGTTCTCTTAATCCGCATACTTTCTACACAAAAAGCTAATGATGTAATCATATTTTTCAATTATCATCAAGGCGTTTTTCTGTGATCGGACATCTCGTGGTTAATTTTGGAGAATAACGCACATCATGAAGATTTTAAGATTTCTATCAATAACTGTTGGTTTGTTATTTATTTTATCGCTTTCTTCGTGCACACCCCTCCTGTTTCAAGCACCTTTATTCCAATCTTTGGCATCTCAATCTTCCTTATCGCAGTCTAGCTCTTCTCAACCTCTTGCGCCGCAATATTACTCACCTTTGGAAAATGCAAAATATGTTTCTAAAGCATCCACGATTGTCGTTCGTTATGGTCCAGTGTTGACTAATCAAAATCTCAATGGTTTAAGATTCACAGTAAAGGGCTCCGAAAGCGGTTTCCATGCGGGACAGACCATTTTGGCAGACGATCATAAAACGGTTATTTTCAAACCGGTCAGTCCATTTCTAGCGGGCGAGCAGGTTGCGGTTAATGTCAGTAGTTTGCAGTTGAACTGGCAAACTAGTTACCCGGCACTTTCGTACATTTTCACAGTTGCAAACAATCAACAGTCGGGATCGCCGGGAAGCAGTGAATTATCAGCGCCGCCGATTCCAAGTGCTCCTCCGCGGAGCGCCTTCCCGAACTTTTTAACTGTGCCGCAGGATATTCCTCACTATCTCGTAACAATGACTTCGCCAATTGCTGCAGAAGGAGATATCTTTGTCTCGCCGTTTTATTGGACCAAAGCCAAGGTTGGATCCTATCTGCTGATTCTCAATGATCAGGGTCAACTGGTTTACTATCAGTCTGTTGCGAATGCGCTGGATGCCTGGGATTTCAAGGAACAGCCAAATGGCGATTTATCTTATTATGATCAAAAGAATTCCACTTTCTACGTGATGAACTCCCATTATCAGGTGGTAAATACTTATCAAGCGGGAGATGGTTATACCGCCGATTTACACGAGCTTCAAATTTTACCCAACGGCAATGCATTGTTGATGGTCTATGATGCGGAGACAGTGGATATGAGTCAGATCGTGCAGGGCGGAAAAACAAACGCGACGGTGACCGGCTTGGTGGTTCAGGAACTTGATCCGTCCAAGAATGTGATCTTCGAATGGCGAAGCTGGGATCATTTTTCGTTTTTTGATTCCACTTCCAGCCTCACGGATCAAGATATAGATTTGATCCATGGGAACTCGCTGGCTTTGACCAACGACGGCAATCTATTATTGTCGAGCCGAAATCTCGACGAGATTACTAAAATCAATCTTCAAACCGGCGAAGTGATGTGGCGCTTGGGCGGCAAAGCCAATATGTTTACGTTCGTCAACAGTCAGACCTTTGCCTACCAGCATGACGTCAGAGAGCTTCCCAATGGAGACATCACCGTCTTCGATAATCAAGGCACTCAGCAGTCGCCTGCGCCTTCGGAGGGCATGGAATATAAGATTGATGAAACCAATAAAACCGTGACGCAAGTGTGGGGATTTACTCACACGCCGCCCGTGTTTACAACGTTTATGGGCAACACGCAAAAATTGTCGGATGGAAATATTGTTCTCGGTTGGGGCGCGCCCTCACAAGCGACGGGATATTCGTTTCTCACGATGACGGAAGTAAGCCCGGATAACCAAACTCTTTTTGAGCTGACGATGGACGAGCCTTATGTCAGCTATCGCGCCTTTCGTTTTCCGTGGCAGGGATCCCCGAACACGCTGCCCGCGCTGGCATTTAAACAAGATGGGAATGTCCTCACTTTGGGATATTCATGGAATGGTGCGACCGATGTCGCCTCATATAAAGTCTTTGGTGGAGATTCGCCGCAGTCGCTGACCATGATCGAAGAAAATCCAAAAACCGATTTCGAGACACAATCGCAATTCGGCAGCCTGCCGACCGGTGAATGTTATTTCCAAGTCGCCGCCATAGATGCCAACGGTAATGAGATGGCTCGCTCGCAAATCATTTCTACAGATAATGTGAATTGCCCGGCCGTGCAATAAGGTTTCATTTTCAAAATATTTTTCAATGTCACTCATGTTAATTACAAGTATAATATGAGCGATATTGAAATCTTCGCGTTAAGGAGGTCTTTATGTTTCCAATGTTTGAAAATCTGGAAGAGGAATTTATTCTTAATAGTGAGCAGAGGGGTAATCTAGAAAAAGCACATTATCTTATTTCCGTTCATCAATTTAAAGACGCCGCGTTCCTTTTTCAAAAATTAGCTTATGATATGGAAGAATCAAATCATCCAAAATGGTCAGCTATCTTCAACTCGCAAGCATCTTATGCCTTTGCAGATAGTGATTTTGAAGAAGGCGCATTGTCTCACGCCAGAACAGCTTTGCACTTATTCATTCAGTCCGGAATGGAAGCACGCTCCAAAATTTTTTATTTCAACATCATTCAAGTACTGGCTAATAGAGAAATGAAAATAGCGATGGGGACTTTGCAAAACGAATTTGGAGAGAAACTCGGAATAGTACAATCTGATCTAAATAATTATCTAGTTACAAAACATGTATCGCTTCCTAGCAATTGCCCTAAATGTGGCGCACCAATCAACAGTACGGAAGTTTATTGGATCGATGATAATACTGCTGAGTGCAATTACTGTGGATCTAAAATTCAAACAGATGGCCGATGAGATGTAACATTTTCTGTTCCTACCTCATCCTATCTTCATGACCAACTCACGAACCATCTCACAAATTATCGAACCGCAATACGTCATCGAAGGCGCGGACGTATTGCTTCGTCGTTCCATCGCGCCTAAAAAATCAAACGAGTTCGATCCCTTCCTGCTCTTCGATCACTTCGCCTTCAACGATCCCGTCGAAGGTCCCATCCGCGGCTTTCCCATGCATCCGCATCGCGGCATCGAAACCGTCACCTACATGCTCGAAGGAGCCACGCATCATCGCGACAGCCTCGGCAACGAAGGCACCATCCATGCGGGCGATGTGCAATGGATGACCTCCGGTCGCGGCATTCTGCATGAAGAGTTGCCGCGTCGCGGCGAGAGCGGAAACATTTATGGCTTTCAATTATGGGTCAACCTACCATCCAAACTCAAGATGACTACGCCGCGCTATCAGGAAGTCAATGCCGCGACGATACCAACATATGAAAAAGATGGAATCAAAATCCGCGTCGTCGCTGGACAAGTGAATAATGTGATCGGCCCCGTTACCGAAATTGCCGCTTCGCCTCTTTACCTCGACGTTGAGTTGGCTCCCGATACCGAATTTATTCAACCCGTCCCCAGCGGACACACCGCGCTGGCATATGTCTTCGATGGCGAAGCCGTCTTTGCAGATCAAACCATTGAAGCCGTTCGTCTCGTGAAGTTTGATGATGGCGATTCCATTCGCGTCAAAACTGAAAACAAATCCGTTCGATTTATGTTGATGGCTGGTCAGCCCTTCAAAGAACCGATTGCACCGTATGGT
>JBAUMB010000157.1:0-12721 GCA_049578465.1 Anaerolineales bacterium | reverse complement strand
GTGTTCTCCATCCCAAAGCCGGGACCAACCAGCATGGCAGTGGCACGTTCCAAATTCTTAATCAATACTTCCGCCGCACTGGCAGACACAACACCAACTTCATGCGGCAATAGAATCCAAGTCGCTTCGGGGAACTGACCCGATAGCGCAGCATGAAGCGGAGACGGAACAGCCAGCGTGACTAGTCCCGCGCCGACGCGGCAGGCAGCTTGACCAGATAACAAAGCGGCTCCCGTATAATTGACCGATCCCGCGACAATCAGCGCCGTGCCGAATGTTCCCTTGTGTGAATCGAGCGGACGCTCCGGCAATAATCCGGCGACCATTTCCTCTTCTGCAACTTCGGTTTGCAAGGACGCGAAAGATTTCATATCATCCGGCAAACCAATATCCACCACTTGCAAATCGCCGACCAATTCATACGCGGGAAGTTTAAGCAAGCCTTGTTTGACCGCCGCCATCGTGACGGTCAAGTCTGCAGGAATAGATTCGTCGGCGGCTTCGCCTGAATCGCAATCCACGCCGGATGGACAATCCACCGCGATCACGAAGGGAGTCTCCTCCGCTTCTTCAAGAGCCGACGAGGCATGAGCCAGAACATCGGCAACTTCTTCTTTCAACGGCAATTTGATTCCAGTGCCGAACACGCCGTCTAAAAAGATTGAAGCGGTTTGAATAAACTCGGTGAGACTTGCAAAATCCGCATCGTCATCCATAGATGTGATTTCGCCGCCAGCATCTTTGAGCCGTTTGACCAGCCCATCATTTTTACGTTTGACAAGATAGGCGCGCGTGCGCCAGCCGTCCGCGGCGAGATGCGACAGCGCCACCAATGTATCGCCGCCATTATTCCCCGCGCCGACCAAACCGAAGACTTCGCGATCCTCTTCTTCGATAGGTAAATCCTGAATCACTTCCGCCAAGCCCTGACCGGCATTCTCCATCATTTGATCGTAAGTGAGGCCGTTGGCATCGGCTTCTTTTTCAATTGCCTTCATTTGAGATACGGTAACAAGTTTCATTTGTTGCCTCGACATATAAGTTAGATGTATAATTCTTACAAGGCTAATTATACAGAGAATTTGGGAAGGTAACCAATGAGTAATAGTTTGGATATAACAACCAATTCCAAGATTTATAAAATTAAACCCTGGAGGTTGGCACTCAACGTCTTTTCATTGATATTTCTAGCGATTCTTCTGGGATGTCCCCTCACATTATTAATCATGACGTTGGTTTCATCCATTCAATCCAAAGCAAACTTCGGCAATTTTATTTACTTTTTTGCATGTCTCTTTGCACCTATAATAGTTCTTTTGGGCTTCGCTCTCATTCAATCTCTGATTTCTGTTGTCGCATCATTTTTCTCTTTTATAAAAATTTCACCGAACGGATTAGAACAAAAACATTTGCTTGACAAACATATTCGATGCACATGGTCTGATGTAGATAGGCTCGGAAAATACTTTTTGTTCTATGATGTTATATATCTTAATTCTTATGAACGAATCGGCTCATCATTCTCACTAAATTCGATATTTAGATTCTTGCGTCCAAAACAAGGTTTCATATTTTTATCAGGCTACGAGGGGTGGTCAGATGGCGAACTCGCAAACGAGTTAAAAAGATACATTCCAAAGTTGTTTGAAGATGAGCAAGCATATCAAGGCAATCACTCAGAAAATAAAGATTCTTTAGCGCCTAGTATTACGCAGGAAAGTCGCCTATTGGTCGCATTTTCTCATGCCTCCATTTTATTCTCGTATATTGGAGTTTTTGTTCCCATCGTAATATACGCAACTCAAAAGAAAAAATCAACCTATATAAGATTTCAGGCATTACAAGCATTAGTATGGCAAATCATATCAATCGCATTCATAACTCTAACCACATTTTGCATGATGATCTCGATAACCACTACAAGTTTTATGGCATCGCTATCTGGAAGCAATAACCCCGGGTCACCTAACGTAGGGATATTTCTTTTGGCAATAGCGCTTTCTCTACTATTAACTATTGGAAATCTTGCATTTGTCATATATGGTATTGTAGGTGCAATAATGACATATCAAGAAAAAGATTTTCGCTATATCATTATTGCCAATCTTATTGAAAAAAGAAAAGAGTTCAAAACGACAAGTAAAGATTGAAATCACATAGACATGTATCTTAATCATGAAGAAGCACTATGCAACCCTTTAAAATTACTGCTATTCACAAATATATTGCAAATTGTCCCGAAGAAATACAGAAAAAATTGAACGACTTACGGTAACAAAGTGAAATTATGATTCCTAAATCAAAACAATCCGCAGTAATGCACGCATTGCATACAGCGTTTGGTGTAAATGAATATGAAGACATTCGCCTTTTGAGTGGAAACTTGATAGAGTAAGATGGCGTAATGCAACTTTCATAATAGTATTGGAGTTAATATGGATTGGACAACATTTTATCTTGGTACAGCGGGCGCGGCTGCCACATTGATGGGCTTGCTTTTTATCGGAGTCCAATTTCGGCTTGGCGAACTCAGGAATGAACCGGTCAGCCGCTGGAAGTTCATCGCACGTTCCACGTTTACGATGTATGTTTTGCTATTCATCCTACCCATGAACTTTCTAATACCAAACCTTGGAAATGAGGAGCATGCAATATTCATTTTTCTTGTTGTCGCTTTCTGTGCCATGCGCGCCGTTACGACTTGGTTACCTGTTTGGCACGGCATCAGCGGCCGCGAACGAATCATAGAGACTGCTTGGTTGCTTGTCGCGCCGCTGGCAGCTTATTTTTCTTTGGCTTATTTTGGGCTTCGACTCTATAACGGGGATAACTCGGACACGGTTCAAACCAGCATTGCTATGATTCTGATTATCTTTTTCACTGCCGTATTACGCAATTCATGGAATTTGCTTGTTGAGTTGCCAAATGAAAAACAGAAACAGTAGTGAAGGGAAAATTATGGAATCCAATAAAGCCAAAACGATTGATGAATATATTGCCAATTGTCCCAAGGATGTACAGGAAAAATTGGAACAAATGCGGGCAACCATCAAAACCTCTGCACCGGAGGCGACGGAGATCATCAGTTATCAAATTCCCACGTTCTATTTGAAAGGCAATCTCGTCCATTTTGGGGTGTTCAAAAATCACATCGGGTTTTATCCAACGCCAAGCGGGATTGAAGCATTCAAAAAAGAGTCTGCAAAATATATAGGCACAAAGAGCGCATTACATTTTCCATTTGACGAACCGTTGCCGCTGAAATTGATCAGCAAGATTGTCAAATTCAGGATTGCTGAAAATCTAAAACGAGCCGAGAAGAAATCAAACCAGAGAAAATGATATCGTTATGAGCATAAATAGGAATCAATCAAGAGATCTAAAGCAACCCTTTCTGCATATTCCAGTGCCGTGGGTATTTGTATTCGCTTATCTCATCGGCGCAGGTCTGGAGGTTCTATTCCCCTTTGGCATTCGTTCATCTGAAGTGTCCCTCGTCAGTCAAATTGGCGGTGCAGTGTTCTTCCTAATCGGAGCAATAATTGCAGGCTGGGGCTTGTTCATTTTTCATAATGCACGCACCACAACAGTTCCGGGAGAAACGTCAGCAAAACTGGTGAGGTCGGGACCTTATCAATTCAGCCGAAACCCGATGTATGTAGGACTCGTCGTTGCTTACCTTGAAGAAACAGGATTGCTCGTCCAAGTTTGGCCGCTTCTGACTTCACTTTTTGCGGTTGTTTACGTTAACTGGTTTGTCATCCCTGTTGAAGAAGCTCGGCTAAAAGAAGACTTCGGGAACGAGTATGAACAATACTGCGCCAAAGTTCGTCGTTGGATATAAAAACTATCGCAACTTATCTAGCTTCAAAAGTTTATCCCCACAAATCTTTTACAACATCATCCAAATCTAATTCAAGAAGCTTTTCCTTCATGGGATAGCCGGTCTTTTTATCCCAGCTACGCGCTTCATAATATGCAGAGAGCATCGCTTTGATATCGGGAACATATTCTTCGCTTCCGCCAGTCGGTAACGGCTCAAGCAAGGCCTTGGGTAACTTATCATTGGCGGCAGTCAAGCCCAATTTGTTGTTGACGGCGCGCTTCATGTTCCAGCCGCGCTCGCCGACTTTCATCATTTCTTCAACCGTCCAATCATAACCGCAAGCCGCATTGATCAAGTCCACTTGCATTTGCGGCTCAACGTTCGCAAAAATACACATGACCATCGAATTGAAAACCGTCCGCCAATCTTGATGACGGGCAACGTTCGCGGATTTCTCCGCGTCGGCGTGACGCGAAAAATATTCGATGCCGAGTTCTGGATGTGTGTGACCCCAATCTACAAAAAAATAATCCGATTGATTGTGGCAAGCGCCGCGCGGCGATGTCGCATACGATAAAGCCATCCCTGAGACTCCGCGCGGATCGTGATACGCCACTTCCAGGCCATTGACTTGAACCGCCTCATCCTCCGCCCCGAAATATTTTCCCAATCGTCGCGAACCTTGTGCAATGAGATTTCCAATCCCTTCGCGATACGCGGTCATCTTTACTAATTGACGCACAACATCTATTTTGCCCCATGACAATTCAAGCCCATTCGTATCCTGTATTGTGATCTTGCCCAACTCAAACAAATGAAACGCAAGCCCAATCGTGTTGCCGGTGCTAATCGTATCCATGCCATAACGATCACACAATTCGCCGATGCGAGTGATCTCATTCAAGTCATCGATCAACAAGTTCGGTCCAAACGATACAATCGTTTCGTATTCTGGACCTTTGCGCTTGGCGCCATCTTCGAGTTTGACCACGCGTCCGCAAGCAATGACACACGCATGACACGCACTTTGCCCGCTTAAAATTGTTTCTGCCATCATCGAGCCGGAAATTTTATCAACCGATTCAAATCCGCCCTGATGATAATATTTGGCAGGCATGCCACCGAGATACTCGGAAAAATTCGCGGCGCCAGCGGTACCTACTTCGTGCATGATGCGCGCTTCGTTATCTTGTTTCAGCGTGCGATTGGATTCAGAACGCAGAGCCGCATAACGTTCAGAATGAACAAGCGGCAAAGTTTGCTTTCCGCGCACCGCAATCGCTTTGAGATTCTTCGATGCCATCACCGCACCAAGTCCAGTTCGTCCGGCTGTGCGGCCATGATCGCAATAAATTCCTGCAAATAAAATACCGTGTTCGGCGGCGGGACCAATCACTGCGACGCGTACACCGGTACGATTAATTTCCTGCTTGACGGATTCCTGTGTTTCGTAAGTATCCTTGCCCCAAAGATGCGCTGCTTTTCGAATCTCGAGACGGCCATCTTCAATCCAAAGATAGATCGGCTCTTCAGCTTTTCCGGTTAACCATAAACCATCGTATCCCGCGAAGCGAAGTTCCGGTCCCCAAAAACCGCCGCAATTTGACTCAGCCCACAAGCCGGTTGCTGGTCCTTTGCCACAAACCACAAATCTTCCAACGGTCGGACCCGATGTTCCGCTCAACGGCCCATTAAGAAATAACAATGGCGCTTCCGGCGAAAACGGATCAAGTTCTTTCGTGATATGGGAATATAACAAGCGCGCCGCCAGCGACGCGCCTCCGAGAAAAGCTCTTTCCCATTCTTCGGGAATTTTATATGATTCCGAATTACCAGTTGAAAGATCTATTTTTAGAATTGGCTGCATACTTACAAAATCTCAGTTGTGATCTCGCGGCAGCAGCGCACAAAATCCAAAACGGTTGGAACATTACGCATCATGTAACCCAAACTTCCTTCGACCTTTAATTTACTGGTCATCATGGCGGTCATCGGATCAAGTTTGCCTAAAAGAATCTCGGTAAAATTGTTATACGGGGAACGCAGAATAAATGTCGGCTTCGGATATTTCGTTAACTCAGGAGCGTATTCCACCTTCCGACATTTTCCGTGCCAGAGATCAAGATACATCAACAAAGGTTGATTCAAAGCGCCAACCGGTTGGATATCAAAGACCAGATCGCCCTCCCAATTCCTGGCAATTTGATTGTAATGAGAATCGTTATTGAGTTTATCTTCCAAAAGATTTAGCCAATCAGCGGATGGAAATTTAGCAGGCATACTGAACTCCTTAAACCAAGTTAGAATATTTTACCACCACCGTTTTCTAGTCGCGCCTGCAGTGAATAGGCTTAAAATTTTAACATACCAACTCTTGCATATTCCGCAGAATTAGTCTATGCTTGCTGATTTAATAAGCAACAGTCGCCGATTGCCAAAGATACAAATTCAAAAAAGGAGTGAGAAAGATGAAAAGAGCTTTTGTTCTGATCAGTTCAGTAATCCTTGTCAGTCTTTTACTGACTGCGTGCGGAGCGCAGGCCACGCCAGCGGCGCCCGCCGCACCTCAAGTGGTGACCGTAGTGGTTACTCAAGCGCTAGCCGCCACTGCAACTTCTGTTCCGCCAACCCCGGCGCCCACACCGGTGGCGTCTGTTGATCCTTCAACCTTGGCTCAAAAGGGAAAACTTCTGGTATGCTCCGACATTCCCTATGCGCCGTTTGAATCCTTCGACGATAACGGGAATCCGGTTGGCCTTGACATCGATATGGCTTCCGAGATCGCCAACCGCTTAGGATTACAGATGCAGGTGGTCAATAGCTACTTCGACACGATCATCGAAGCAGTTACCGGCGGGAAGTGTGACATCATTATGTCGGACATGAATATCACATCGGATCGCAACAAGCAGATCAGCTTCATTCACTATCTCGATGTGGGCCAATCCATTCTTGTCGCAAAAGGCAATCCACAGAATATCAATGTGGGGACGGATCTATGCGGTCAGAGCGTTGCGGCTGAAAGCGGCACAACGGAAGTTGATTATTTGCAAGGAACCGGTGACTACAAAGGCGCTGGTTTAGCCGCCGATTGTGCAAAAGCCGGAAAGCAACCTGTTACGGTGGTTGTGGCTCAGAAAGATTCTGATGCGCTGCAACAGTTACAGGCCGGAAAGGTTACGGCTTACTTCGCCGATACGCCTGTCGCAGGACAATATGCGGCTCAACAACCAGATCAGTTCCAATTGGCTGGTCAACCGATCCAGCCCTTGCCGGTTGGCATTGGCATTCCGTGCGGCAGTGCCACGGACTGCACGAGCGTACCTCTTACGCCGCTCGGTCAGGCAATCCAAACCGCCCTCAAAAGCATGATGGCTGATGGGACGTACACCAAAATACTTGCCAAGTATGGCGCTCAGTCTAGTGCAGTGACCTTGCCATAAATTTATCTAATGCGGCGATGGGTTGCGAATAATGAATACAGGCCGGTCGGAATGATTTCCGGCGGGCCTGTATTTAATCAATCAATAAGAATGCGAGAAGTCTATGTATCATTTTGATTGGCAAGTTTTCTTCAAATACATTTGGCCCCCCACTGCTTTTCAAGACCCATTAATTCGGAATGGGCTCATCGTTACGATTGTTGTCAGTATCGTGGCACAAGCGCTGGGAGTAATTTTAGGGCTTTTTGCCGCTCTGGGGAAAATGTCGAAGTTTCCGGTCTTTCGATGGCTCGCCGAAATTTATATCTGGTATTTCCGAGGCACACCGTTACTGGTTCAAATGTCTTTATTGTTTTTCGGATTAGGGGTTACGCATATCTATAACTTCCCCGATGTGACCGTCAGCTTCATGACCATTAGTGGAGCAATTCAAGCTGGAACATTGGCACTGGGAATCAACGAAGGCGCGTATATGGCTGAGATTGTTCGCGCCGGGATTGAATCAATTGATCCGGGCCAAATGGAAGCCGCTAAATCACTTGGCATGACCTTCGGTCTGGCAATGCAGCGCATCGTTCTTCCGCAAGCCGCTAAAGTGATCATTCCACCGCTTGGCAACGAGTTTAACAACATGATGAAGACCACCTCGTTGATGGTGGTCATTTCGGCAGGTGAATTGTTCTACGGATTCGAACAAGTGAACGCACGCATTTTCAAACCATTTGAACTGTTCATTGCTGCCTCATTATATTATCTTCTGCTGACCACCATCTGGTCGTTCATTCAGGCGCGAATCGAATCCGGGTTGGGCGAACGAAAAGGTATCGAGCGCGGTCCCGGTATGATGGAGCGCCTCTTCTCCGGCTCGAGCGGAAAAGGAGTACGCTGATGGTTGCTCCGAATATAAAATTAGCTGACAGCAATATCATCGTCAAAGCCGAAAAGGTCAACAAATATTTTAGCTCGCTTCATGTGCTAAAAGAAATTGACATTGAAGTGCGGAAGAATGAAGTGGTGGTGATCATCGGACCTTCCGGTTCAGGAAAAAGCACCTTCCTGCGCTGTATCAATCATTTGGAAAAAATCAATAGCGGACACATTTATGTCAACGGACACATGATTGGATACCATGATCGCAGCGGCAAACTTGTGGAAGACAACGAACGCAACATCGCACGCCAGCGCGCCGAGATCGGAATGGTGTTTCAACGATTCAATTTATTCCCGCATCTGACCGCCATCGAAAATATCATCGAAGCACCGACCCGCGTCCGGAAGATTCCGCTTGATCAGGCACGCGCCGACGGAGAACGGCTGCTGACACGTGTGGGCTTGGCTGATAAGCGCGATCAATATCCAAATCAGTTATCCGGCGGACAACAACAACGCGTCGCGATTGCGCGCGCACTGGCAATGAAACCGAGTCTGATGCTCTTCGATGAACCGACGTCCGCTCTCGATCCGGAAATGATCGGCGAGGTTCTGGACGTGATGAAGGAACTCGCACATGAAATGACCATGATCGTGGTCTCACACGAAATGGGATTCGCGCGCGCTGCAGCGAATCGAATCGTTTTTGTAGATCAGGGCCAGATCATCGAGCAGGCATCGCCTGATGAATTCTTTGCCAATCCGCGCTCGGAGCGGACGCGCTTATTCTTAAGCCAGATACTCCATTAGAACATGTTATTAAATTAGAACACAAAGTCCCTGAAATAATTCAGGGACTTTGTTGTGCGCTGGGAGGGACTTGAACCCTCACGCCTTGCGGCACATGGCCCTCAACCATGCCTGTCTGCCAATTCCAGCACCAGCGCAAACGTAAACACTATCATGTAAGCAGGCGTATTATAATCGGCTTGCTTTGCATGTCAAGCAGAGAAATTTTTTGAGGAGATGATGGATGGCTCGAATTGTTGTTGACGCCATGGGAAGCGATGATTATCCGATACCCGATATAGAAGGTTCGGTCAGCGCCGCGCGCGAATACGGAGTGGAAATCATCCTCGTCGGTGACGAATCAAAAATCAGACCGGTGCTAGACGCACAAAACCCAGGCAGTTTGCCCATCCGAATCGTCCACGCGCCCGAGATGCTGACGATGGAAGATAAAGGCGAAGCGCTCACGTTCAAAGCGCGGCATGGACAAAGCTCGATGGCTGTCGGCATGGATCTTGTTAAGAATGGTGAAGCGGATGCATTTGTAACGGCGGGCAACACCGGCGCAGGAATGGTCACTGCGTTATTCCGATTAGGCCGGATCCGCGGTGTGGATCGTCCCGCCATCGCACCGATTTTTCCGACCGCAACCGGCTCCTGCATTATTTTGGATATCGGCGCCAATCCGGATTGCAAACCGGAGAATCTTTTTCAGTTTGGAGTTTTGGGAAGTGTTTACGCTGAAAAAGTTCGCGGCGTTAAAAATCCAAAGGTGGGATTAATTTCAAACGGCGAAGAGGAAGGAAAAGGAAACGAGCTAGTCAGAGCGGCAACGCCATTATTCAAAAACTCAAAGTTGAATTATTATGGTAATGTTGAGGGCAAAGAAGTCATCGGCGGAAAAGTGGATGTGGCCGTGACCGATGGTTTCACGGGCAATGTCATGCTCAAGACGGCCGAGGCAGTTGGCAAATTGATTCTGGATCAAGTCAAAATCAAGATTAAGAACGGCGGACCTTTGACAATGCTCGGCGGTTTCCTGGTCAAACCCGCGCTGACCAGCCTCAAGACTTTGCTTGACCCAAGCGAGCAAGGCGCGGCGGTCCTACTTGGCGTAAACGGATTGGTGCTGATCGGTCATGGCCGTTCGGATGCGACCGCCATCAAGAGCGCGATCCGGCTTGCGAAGAATGCAACAGAATCAAAAGTGTTGGAAGCGATGAAGACGGCCATCGAAGAAAATTTGAAAAAATAAATCAACCCTCAGAAAAGGTATCAATGAAAATCATCAAGAACGAAAAATTAATTAAGCGTAACAGTCAAATCGGGCAATACACAAGCATCGGTGCATTGGTCGTGCTCGGCGTCGGAATGTATATCTCGTTCACCAGAGCCGATTTATTCGCATGGTCGATCACATCTTTAGTGGTGGGTTTCGCGATGACACAAGTTGGAATGTTCTTCAGCAATCGCTGGGGACGCAGTCCGCGACCCGATGAACAATTGGATTCGGGACTCAAAGGGCTACCGAATGAAGATACGATCTATCATTACGTCACACCCGTTTCGCATCTATATGTCGGCACCGCCGGGATTTGGGTTTTGCTTCCGCTCCATCAACGCGGACGCGTGACGTATCAGAAGAATCGCTGGAAGATTTCCGGCGGCGGATTGATGCAAAATTACTTATCCATTTTTGGTCAAGAAGGACTCGGCCGCCCTGAGCTTGAGATTGCCGGCGAAATGGATTCCATCAAAAGACATCTTGCCAAGAAATTGGAAAACGAAAGCGATGTTCCCGAAGTCCAAGGCGCGTTGATTTTTACAAACGATTTAGTTGAGATCGAAGAAAATGACGCATCGACACCCGCTTTGAAACTCAAACAACTCAAAGATTTTATACGGCAGAAATCAAAAGAGAAACCCATGGGTTCGTTGACGCTCGAAAAGATAAAATCAGTTTTGCCACCAGAAGCATAACCATTAACTTGCTCGAAAGACAATACGAAGCAATCCCCAATATCATAAGGGGATTGCTTCGTGCGCTTTGCGCTCTCGCAATGGCATGCTTTAATTTATGGTACACTTGTTCTATTACTTTATGCAGTAGATTTTTTTGTTTGATTTCAGCAGTTTATGAATCCCATTGATAACCTGAAACAGAATTGAGCGCAATACACGTATGAATTCCTTTGTTGCAATAGACATCGAAACCACCGGCTTAGACAACGACCGCGAAGCCATCACTGAAATCGGAGCTGTTAAATTTAAAGGCAATCGCGTTGAAGACGAGTGGTCATCGCTGATCAATCCCAATCGCCATATTCCTGAATTTATTACTGGACTGACCGGCATTGATGATGCTATGGTTCGTCAAGCGCCGCGCGTGCGAGATGTTGCCCATGAGCTGGAAGCCTTTGTCGGTGACTTGCCGATTGTGGGACACAACGTACGTTTTGATCTGGGCTTCCTGCAAAAACAACAAATCCCATTTGCATTCAATGAAGTCATTGATACCTATGAATTGGCTTCGATTCTTTTGCCTAATACCAGCCGTTATAATTTAGGTGCGCTTGCGAAAGAATTAGGTGTTCTCCTGCCAGCCACGCATCGCGCCTTGGATGATGCCAGAGCTACACACGGAGTCTTTAATCGTCTGTATGAAATGGCGCGTGAGTTGCCGCTTGATTTGATTGCGGAAATCGTCCGCTTGGGTGAACCGATTGATTGGGATGGCAATTTTGTTTTTCAAGAAATTTTACGCGCGCATGCAAAAGAAGGCATTCAAGCTAAGAAAGTAAAAAGCAAAAAACAACTCTTTGATGATGGCAGTGATCGTTATCCGCCATTGGAAAACCCGGAAATGCCGAGCGCACTCAACCCGGATGAAGTCGCGTCCATTCTTGAATATGGTGGACCATTCTCGCAATACTTTGAAAGTTACGAGCATCGTCCCGAACAAGTAGAAATGCTTAAGGTGGTGACCAACGCACTTTCCAACGGAAACCATTTGATGGTCGAAGCAGGAACGGGCGTTGGCAAATCATTTGCATATCTTGTGCCCGCCGCGTTATTCGCGATCCAAAACAATACGCGCGTGGTTGTCTCGACCAACACCATCAACTTGCAAGATCAATTGATTCAAAAAGATATTCCCGATCTGCGTGCGGCGCTCAAATTGGATTTGCGCGCGGCAGTATTGAAAGGACGCGGCAATTATCTTTGTCCGCGCCGTTTTGAGAATCTTCGGCAATATGGTCCGCGCAACGCGGATGAAATGCGCGTGCTTGCCAAAGTTTTGGTGTGGCAAATGCAAAACGAATCCGGCGACCGCAACGAGCTCAATCTCAATGGAAATCCCGAACGCGAAGTGTGGCTGAAAATTTCCGCCGAGGATGACGCCTGCACCACCGATACCTGCATCAAGCGCACGGGCGGCGCATGTCCGTTCCATCGCGCGAAAAGCGCGGCGCAAACAGCGCATCTGCTCATCGTCAATCATGCGTTGCTTTTATCGGACGTTGCCACCGGCAGTAAAGTTTTGCCGGAGTATTCTTATTTAATCGTGGATGAAGCGCATCATTTGGAATCGGCGACGACGAACGCACTTTCATTTCGTTTGACTCAATTCGATATGGATCGAATGTTAAAGGAAATCGGCGGATCGAACGCGGGCGTACTGGGACGCGTGCTCGGCGAGACTCACGATGCGCTTCGTCCCCCCGACTTCGGCTTGCTCCAGCAAAAGGTCAGCCGCGCCACGGACATGGCTTTCCGTTTGCAGGAACAGAAC
>JBAUMB010000156.1:0-3222 GCA_049578465.1 Anaerolineales bacterium | reverse complement strand
CGGTATTATCGAGCGCCGCCGCAATCCCGAAGATCGACGCGGCACATTGATTGTGGTTGTCAAGGAAAAAGCAGCCGCACTCGCGGTCCTATTTGTATCGGTACGAAAAGCGCAAGATCAGCTTCTTTCAAGTTACTCTGAGAAGGAATTAGAATTTCTATCGGACTTCATCAGTAAATTAGCTAAGGTGTTAGATCAAGAACGTCAAAAGATGCAAAAAAACATCTAGAAAGACTAGCCTGTATATTTATTGATGCTTGTTGCCCGTAATCTTTCTCTTATAAATATCAGGGCTATATCAACGCCAACGTGGAATGCGCTCGACGATTCTCTCGTCGCCCAAGTTGTGACAAATCTTTTTCAACTCGTCATATGCACCTTGCCACTTCAAGTCGCTGAGTTTTTCTTTCATCGGAACATCCTCGCGCAGTGTGGCTAGTTTTCGATAGAGCAGGGCTTCGTCGCGATGTTGAGTCAAACTTTCCGCGAGACTTGCGGCGCGTCCCGGACTAATTGATTTCAATTTCCATTTACTCGCATCGTTTGGGATCGATTCCAAATGTTCATAGCGCGAAAGCACTACCGAACTCGATTTGGCTCCCCAACCCGGAATACCCGGATATCCATCCGCCGAATCTCCGACCAGCGCCAGCCAATCCGGTATGGATTGCGGACGCACGCCGAATTTTTCCATCACACCTTTTTCATCGAGCACGATCTCTCGTCGCCGATCCCAACACACGATTCGTTTGCCGGATACCAACTGCGCCAAATCTTTATCCGGCGAGCAGATCACAATCTGTTCCACCGATTTATTCTTTTTGAAGCGCGCGGTCGCAGTTGCCAACGCGTCGTCTGCCTCGAACTCCAGCATCGGCCAAACAACCAAGCCGAGCGCCGTAACCGCATCTTCCGCTAACGGGAACTGAGCTAAAAGTTTTGGGTCAACGCCTTCGCCTGTTTTATATCCGGAATATAAATCATTGCGAAAAGATTTGATGACGTGATCAAAAGCACACGCAACATGCGTAACGTCTGGACTTGTCAACAGCATCAGCAGACTTCTCAATAGTCCGAGCGTTGCGCCGACCTCGCGTCCATCGGGAGCTTGCTTTGGTGGCGCGCCGAAATAATTTCGGAACAACTCATACGTGCCATCCACAAGGTGGATCTTCATCTACGAAATTTCTTTTCTGTCTGCATCGGGTTGATAGGTGAGAATAAAGATTCCCGAATCTAATGGCTTGTTCTCCACAAGCTTCAGAATTTTTCTATGGCTCGAATCCTTAAAGAATCGTTTTCCACTTCCAAGGATTACCGGATAGATCATCAGCCGTAACTCATCCACGAGATCAAGTTGCATTAGCGTGTGGACTAACTCGGAACTGCCCGCCACTAAAATATCCTGGCCTGGCTGCTCTTTGATCATTTTGATTTGTGCCGCGACATTGTCCTTGATGATTGTTGAATTATTCCACTCGGTCTTTTTGAGCGTCGTTGACACCACGAACTTAGGCATATTGTTCATCTTGTCGGCAAATTCGCCGGTTCTGGAAACCCAAGCTTCCGCGAAGCCCTCATAAGTGACTCGACCTAGCAGAAGTGCGCCTGCCGATAAAACTTCATCAAGTTTGAATTTATCGCCTTCCGGTCCGCGCTGGAATTGAAAAGCCCAACCGCCGTGCGGTAAGTGCTCCGATCCGCCTGGGTCTTCGATGACGCCGTCGAGTGTCATGAATTCGGATACGATTATTTTTCTCATGCTATTCTTCCTTTTGTAATTTATCCGCCAGCCATGGCTCCGACAATTCGAAATGGCTCTTTGCCGGTCAGAACCGTGTCGGGAAGTGGAAAGTCTGGAGATTCAAGCGACCAATCTTCGCCGCAGGCAAAGAATCGAATGAAGGGTCGGCGCTGTTTTGTGATGTGATCGCGGATCGTTCCGCGCAACATTGGATACTGAATCTCAAGCGAGTCCAGAACCGAGCCAAGTGTTATAACCCCATCAGCTTGAAGTTCAACTTCTTTGTTAACTTGCGCCAGTGTCCGCAGATGCTGCGGCAATACAACGCGTATCATGACAATGTTTGTACTTCAACCGATAGCACTGCAGGCAGATCGCTGAAGATGGGTTTCCAACTATCGCCAGAATCGGCTGAGGCATAAACTTGTCCGCCTGTGGTGCCGAAATAAATCCCGCACGAATCGAGCGAATCAACTGCCAACGCACTGCGCAAGATATTTACGTAGCAATCGCTTTGAGGCAAGCCTTTTGTCAGCGCTTCCCACTCATTGCCGCCTGTGCGGCTACGGTACACGCGCAACTTTCCTTCCGGCGGATAATGTTCCGAGTCGCTTTTGATTGGTACAACATAAATAGTGTTTGGCTCGTGTGGGTGAACAGCAATTGGAAATCCGAAATCACTTGGCAGATTGCCGCTAACCTCGCTCCATGAATTGCCGGTGTCGTCAGTTCGCATCACATCCCAATGTTTTTGCATAAACAAAACGTTCGGACGCGAGGGATGCATCGCAATATTATGAACGCAATGACCGACCTCCGCGCTTGTATCGGGAAGTTCGCCGGAGTTGAGTCCTTGGTTAATCGGTCGCCATGTTTTGCCGCTGTCGTCGGTGCGGAACGCGCCCGCGGCGGAGATGGCCACGAAGATCCGTTGAGGATTACTCGGATCAAGAATGATCGTATGCAGGCACATCCCGCCCGCGCCGGGCTGCCAGAGATTCCCTTTTGCTTCGCGCAGTCCGGGAAGTTCATTCCAAGTTTGTCCGCCGTCGGTGGAGCGGAACATCCCGGCGTCTTCCACTCCGGCATAGACTGTATCGGGATCAGTCAGGGATGGTTGGAGCTGCCACACACGTTTGAATTCCCAGGGATGCTGCGTGCCGTCATACCAAAGGTGTGTACCGGGCACGCCATCATATGCGAACTTGTTGCCAACTGGTCCCCAGGTTTTGCCGCCATCATCCGAGCGTTGAATCACTTGCCCGAACCAGCCGTTAGATTGCGAAGCATAGATTCGATTTGGATTAGCGGGCGAGCCATTCATATGGTAGATTTCCCAGCCCGCAAAGTGTGGCCCGCTGATATCCCACTTCTCGCGCTTTTCATCCGATGTCAAAATAAACGCACCCTTATGAGTGCCAACCAATACTCTTACTCCGTTCATGTTTTTCTCCTTTCTAAAGTTAAAGACTCTTTCA
>JBAUMB010000155.1:0-4482 GCA_049578465.1 Anaerolineales bacterium | reverse complement strand
CTTGAAGAAAGCATCTATTGGCGCGGCATGGCAGAACAAGCAACCGGCGACATGACCGATGCCATTGTAGATTTCAAACGCGCCGATCATCTCAACCCGAATATGCAGGCGGCTATTCAAGCGCTTCAATCGTTGGGAATTCAACCAGAAAAACCAGTACAATAAACCTCATGCGAATCCTTCACTTTGCTGACGCTCACATTGACATGGCCAATTATGGCCGCCACGATCCCGAAACGGGATTGCCTTTGCGCGTGCTCGACTTTCTCAAATCATTGGATACGATTGTCAACGCCGCGATTGACGAAAAAGTAGACATGGTCATCTTTGCGGGCGATGCTTACAAAGACCGTTCGCCCGCGCCGACCTTTCAGCGTGAGTGGGGCAGAAGAATCATTCGCTTATCCCAAGCCAAGATTCCGACTCTGCTGCTTGTCGGCAATCATGATCTTTCGCCCGCCATCGGACGCGCCCATGCCATTCAAGAATTCGATACTTTGCAAGTGCCATATGTCCGCGTTCTGCAAACTCCGGAGCTTTTGCATCCAAAAGATTTATGGAACTTGCCGGTTCAAGTCATTGCCATGCCGTGGATTGCCCGGTCTGGTTTAATAGCATCGCTCGATATGAGCGCAACCGATTCATCGGAAGTTTTTGCCAACATCGAATCTCGAATCTCGGATTTGATCGAAGGCTGGCTCGAAGAAGTTGATTCGAATCTTCCGCTGATTCTCACTGCGCACGCATCCGTGCAAGGCGCGAAGTTCGGCTCGGAGCGGATGGTGATGCTCGGTAGCGATTTAGTATTGCCCGGTTCACTGGTCAAGAATCCGCGCTTCGATTATGTTGCGCTTGGACATATCCATAAGCCGCAGGATTTAAACGAAGGCGCACAGCCGCCGGTGATTTATCCGGGCTCGATTGAGCGCGTCGACTTTGGTGAAGCCGCCGATGACCGCTTCTTTGTTATTGCCGATGTAACGCGCGGCAAAACAAAGGTGGAGTGGAGAAAACTCACAGAGGCGCGTCGATTCGTTGATCGGCGAATCGTTCTAACATCCAGCGAGAGCGTGATGGAGAATCTCAAAGACGCGTTGCCACAACCAAAAGAAATCGAAGGCGCGATCATCCGGCTCATTGTCGAATATCCGCGCGAATATGATTCGTTGATTGATGAATCCGCATTGCGAAAATATGCCGGGGAAGCCTTTGAATTTCATCTCGTTAAACGTCCGCAAATGGAATCTCGCATTCGTCTGCCTGCCGATCAAACCGTCAGCAGTTTGAGTCCGCTCGATTTGCTCGATCAATATTGGCGCGCCGCAAAGATCGAAGATGCCGACGCGCTGCAAAAGCTCGCACAGGAAATTATCTCAACGGACGATAACAAAGATTCGCGCAACTCGTTATAGATTAGGGTGTTCTTTTTTTTGAAGATGGTATGTGACCGTCTATAACTTTATACAAGGAGAAACCAAAATGAGACTCAACAAGAATCTTGCGATGATTTTGCTGGCGATCTATCTGATCATTGTAGGTTTAGAAGGCTTGGGCATAAGCTTTTCTTTTCTGCCGATCATTGCCGCGATCTGTGCGTTGGCGGCGGGTATTCTAATCCTGATCAACCGTTGACAAAGAAAAAGACAGCCTCCCAAAAGGAGGCTGTTTTATTGGTATAATCTTTTCCGCTCGGTGCAAATTCCCACAATCGTGGTTTCGTAAGGAGAACGTATGTCCGGTCATTCAAAATGGTCAACTATCAAACGCAAAAAAGGCGCGGCAGATGCCAAGCGCGGCGCAGTCTTTACGCGGCTGACGCGAGAAATCGTCATGGCGGCGCGCGAAGGCGGCAGTGATCCCGAATCTAATTTTCGTCTGCGCCTGGCCATCGATAAAGCGCGCGCGGAAAACATGCCGAAGGATAATATCGAGCGCGGCATTCGACGCGGCAGCGGCGAAGATAAAGATGCCACAACCTTTGAGGAGCTCACGCTCGAAGGATATGGTCCGCATGGCTCTGCGATTCTCGTCTCGTGCGTGACCGATAATCGCAATCGCACCGTTGCCGATATTCGCCACACCTTCAGCCGCACCGGCGGGAATATGGCCGAAGCGGGCGCGGTGAGCTGGCAGTTTGATCGTAAATCCTATTTTTCATTTCCATCGAGTCAGATGTCTTTTGAAAAAGCATTTGATCTTGGAGTGATCGCCGGGGCGGATGATGTGTTGGACGGGGGTGAGTCGATTGAAATATTGGGTCCGGTCGAAGCGTTTAAAACGATCGCGACTTCGCTCCAACAAGCGCACGTCACGCCCGATGAGGCGGGCTTGCGCATGGTCGCCAAACAGGAACTCGAATTGGAAGTTGATGCGACGCTTCAGGTGATGAGAGCCATCGAGGCGATTGAAGAATTGGATGATGTGCAAGAGGTATTCCATAACGTCAAGATCTCTGAAGAAGCGCTGGCTGCTATCGAAGCCGCTTAATGAGATTAAACCGCGAAGTGCACGAAGACCGCGAAGAAATTCAAAAAGAAACTTTGCGCTCTTAGCGTGCTTCGCGGTTTATTATTTAATAAGATAATGACTCTTGCTCTTGGAATTGACCCGGGGACAGCGACTACTGGCTACGGACTTGTTCGCCTCACGCGCGACGGAAATCTGGAGGCCGTTACCTTTGGCGTGATCTTAACTCCAGCTCACACACCCGCCCAAGAACGTCTATTGACTTTATATCAAGAATTAAAAAAATTGATTGCTCTTCATAATCCTGAAACTTGTGCGGTGGAGAAATTGTTTTTCCAGCGCAACGTTTCGACGGCCATCGCAGTGGGGCAAGCGCGCGGCGTGGTAATGCTTTCCATTGCCGAGGCCGGACTCGATGTGGCCGAATACACACCCAATGAAGTGAAGCAAGCGGTGGCTGGTTATGGCAGCGCGCAGAAGAGACAAGTCCAGGAAATGGTGCGGGTGCTGTTGTCTTTGCCTGAAATCCCCAAGCCCGATGATGCCGCCGACGCACTGGCGATTGCGATCACACATTTGCATACGAAAAGATTTTGATTCACGACTGAATGATGAATAACGATAATCAAGCTTTGCCAACAAAAAAAGGTGCGCTGACTATTTTGTCAACTCCGTGGCTGGCCAGTTTTTTGGTGGCTATTGTATTCTTTATCTTATATTTATTTATCTTTCGTCCGGGCTATCAAGTGGACGACGACATTACGATGATTCAATTGGTGTCTGGTTATTTGGGCGGTATGCCGGTACCTTTTATGGTCTTTAGTAATGTGCTCCTTGGTTTTCTTCTAAATTTTCTTTATCGTTTGCCTACCAATTTGAATTGGGAAATTTTAATATTTTTCGGCGTCAATTTTCTTTCAGTTTGGAGTCTCGTTTATATCGTCTTTTCTCTGCCGCTGAAATCCGCTTACAAATTCCTTGGGGCATCAGTCATCCTTTTATCAGACAGTTTGTTTTTACTCAACATCACATTTACAACGATCGCAACGTTTGCTGTGCTATCCGGCTTTGTTTCGATTCTCGCCGCAACATATAATGGCTTCCACTTTCCGAAGCGGATGCTCGTCTTTGGCAGCTTATTGATTGTAGCGGGCAGTTTGATTCGAATCGAATCTTTTCTACTTGTCTTGCTTTTGATTTTCCCTGCTTCGATATTGATTCATCGTTTCTTCTCCCCCAAGCTCTTAATTGTTATTTTGGTGGTAACGATTTTTGTTGTGATGCTATTTTATTTATTCAACATCCTTTATGTAAAATCTTCTTCGCAATGGGAATCTTTTTATACTTATAACGATGTCCGCTCTCAGCTTCAGGATACGCCGCGGGTTCATCTGTCAAACGTAAAAGATACTTACACAGATGTGGGCTGGAACTTCAATGATTATAGATTGTTTATGAGTTGGTTCTTTCCCGACCAACAATTGTTTTCTCTGTCAAATCTTCAATATCTTGTCCTTCATATTCCCGGCACGGAGAAGAATGTCTTCAGCGCGGCGGTATCTTATTTTTATCCCAAGCCTGTATTTGATGATGTCGATTCTTTCCCTTATTTCTTTATGATTATGGCAGGGCTTCTCGCTTTGACAATCTATCTGTCGTTGAGAAAAGCGATTTTGCCCCTCATTCTTCTTCTGTTGACATTTTTGGTTTTGATCTTTTATTTGATATGGACGGAAAAAGTCCCTCTGCGCGTTTGGGATTCGTTTCTCGCGACGATATCCATATTTGGCTTGTTCATTTTGTTATGGACTCAACTGGATGCTGATCGATCTCAGCCTCAAACTCAAGCGAGAAACGTCTTTGCTTTTATTGTTCCGGGTTTGTTATGCGTAGCGACCTTGTTCGCTTTGAATTATGCTATGACTACAACGAAATTGAATGTGCAACGACAAGCCGCTTATCAAAATGAATTATCCGATATAAGAACTTTACAGGCGCAGGGAAAGATCCAAAGCA
>JBAUMB010000154.1:0-5975 GCA_049578465.1 Anaerolineales bacterium | reverse complement strand
AAAGAGACAAGTGGGAAAAAGATCCATGCAATAGGAAACATCAGCTTGTTAAATAAAAACGTTCCGCTCGGAGAATTGCATTCCAAACGGAACGTTTTTTCAAAATCATCTTTCGACTTACTCTACGTAAGCATCTTCGCCGAACAAACCCTCATCCAATCCTCCGACTTCAATTTTATCCGACACGCGCACCGGCGTAAACAGATTTACGAATCTCAGGATTAGATATGTCAGCACAAACGTATACACGATGGCAATACCTGCTCCCATCAATTGGATCAGGAACTGATGAACATTGCCTTCGATCAATCCACTGACTTTGTTCACAGCCGCCGCCGCAAACAGACCCACCAAAATCGTACCGAGCGCGCCGCCTACACCGTGAACGCCCCAAACATCCAACGCATCATCCCAGCCCATTCGTCCGCGCAACATGATCGCGCCGTAACAAACAAAGGCGCAAATGATGCCGATCACAGCCGCAGCCCACGGCTGGACAAAACCAGCTGCTGGTGTAATCGTTACTAGTCCAGCAACCGCTCCGGTCATTGCACCGACCATGCTGGGTTTCCCATTGTGAATCCAATCAATGATCATCCAAGTAATCATTGCCAGTGAGGCAGCAACATCTGTATTCACAAAAGCGACCGCAGCCAAACCATTAGATCCTAAAGCACTGCCGCCGTTGAATCCGAACCAGCCAAACCATAACAAAGCCGCACCGAGCGCAACATACGTGACGTTATGTGGCAATACCTTTTCGCCTTTTTTGATATGGCGCTTGCCGATGACAAGAACGGATGCCAGAGCTGCAAAACCAGCGCTAGTATGCACGACGATGCCACCAGCGAAATCAGCAAAGCCCATCTGTGAGAGAAAACCGCCGCCCCAAGCCCAGTGTGCCATCGGCGTGTAAACGAGAATGCTCCAAAGAACGAGGAAGATCAAATAACTTTTGAAGCTAACTCGGTCCGCGAACGCGCCGGTGATCAACGCCGGAGTGATGATCGCAAACATTTCCTGAAATACAAAATATGCCATGAGCGGAATCGTCTGTGTGGAACCCGGAATCTGCAGGGTGGCAGTCGCTACGTTCTGCAAACCAAAGTATTGGAACGGATTCCCGATAAAACCTCCAATGTCTTTTCCATACATCAAGCTGAATCCGCCAAAGACCCAGATGATGGTCACGATACCCATCGAAACAAAACTTTGCATCATGATCGTCAAGACGTTCTTACGGCGCACCAAACCTCCGTAAAAGAATGCCAAGCCCGGAGTCATCAACATGACAAGTGCCGCACTAACTAGAACCAGGGCAGTTGCCCCAGTATCAATATTATTCATTCGAATCTCCTTGATGATTTTATTTGAAATAGAAGTGAAAAACAACTATCACTCATAAGGCTTTGCTGTGAAGTTATCCCTTTATCGCCTCCTGTGAAGAGATGTGAATTAAAAAGAAAAAGCGCTGGTCTTCTAACATGTATGGTTGAAGACCAGCGCCTATTGTTCTGTTTATCTTATTCAGTGTAGAAACCGCTAAATCCATTTACATTGCTCCGTTGCCGGATAGGAATGGATAAATTGTAAGACAACTTACTAGCTTGTCAAGAATAAAATGAAGAACGGAAGAAAAATCAGGAGTAAAGTCAGGAAAAAACAGGATAAATCATCGTCATAGAATGATTACTCGTGGAACTCTTCAACCTGATAAATCAACACCTCCAAATGTTTATGCCGCCAAGTATTCGGCGCGGCACCCATCTTGTAGCACAACTCATCGAGAAACTCGGCTTTATCAGGAATCTTTTCCCACACTTGCGGCAGGAACGTGGCGCGGCGATAGCCATCTCGCAGAATGACACCATCTACATTTGGATTCAATTTTACGAGAAGGTCATCTGCATCTTTATAATCGAGTCGAGCCGCGACGGTGAGGCGGGAAACCTCAATCTCAATTTGATCCAACTCTTTCGGTTGAACCGGCGGAAAACGCGGGTCTTCCAACGCCGCGGCAATGGCATGTTCGCGGACATCTATTGCAAGCGGCTGATAAGGCTCCAAGGCACCGATACAACCGCGCAGGTCGCCGCTCACGGTCAAGGTCACAAACGAAGCGCCCATTTCGCGCAAACATGGCGTCAACGTCGCTTCATCCAACGCTGGAAGCTCTTTGCCGCGCACGCCCATTTCAAGTGACCGGCGCGCAATCTGAAGCAATGTTTGTTTTTCTTCCGAAGTCAATTTATCGTTCATACTTCCTCTTGCATTTCATGGAAGAAACATCAAGAGAGGCGGGTATATTGGCGGTCGTGGTAAGCCAGCGGCTGGCCCTCAAATTGTTTCACTGCAATCACTTCTCCGATAAAGACGGTGCTCGTCCCAGCGTCAATTGTTTGACGGAGGCGGCAATCGAAATAAGCCAGTCCGCCTTTGATAAACGGCGCGCCGCTCTGAAGTGTTTCCGTTTCAATGCCTTTCATACGATCCTTGGATTCATCGCCGCGTCCGGCAAAACGATCGGAGATTTCTATTTGGTTGGCAGAAAGTATGGTCACGCCAAAAGCCTGAGCGCGGGAAACCAATTCGGAGGTGCGCGTTGTTTTTTGTAACGCCACCACCAGCAGAGGCGGATCGAGCGAAACGGAGGTAAAAGAACTCACCGTCATTCCATGTCGTTCGTTTTTATCCGCCGCAGTGACAATGGTTACGCCGGAAGCCCAGGCGCGCATGGCAAGGCGTACTTGTTCGGGTTCAATGGATGTTGTCATAGTTTTTTTCATCATACTTTCGAGATGAGGCAAAGTCAAGGCGATAATTGACAAATGCCAGAACAGCCCCTTGCCTTTTGTCCTACAATTGATTACCATCAATGGAATAAATATGGAGAATCCTCCTCGAAGGCGCACGTCACGCACTACGCCGCATCGGCACAAACCGCTGAATGTCATCGGACCCACACTGGGTATCGCGATCCTATTAGCGACGCTATTTACATCCTTATCGCCGAACAGTTTTTCTGCCGTATCGCTTTCGGACAAACTAGCTTTGTTGCTGACGCCTCAAGCTGTGAATAACAACCCAGTCAGCCCGGTGGAACCAGCTTTGCGGATCGGGATCGTATCCGGGCATCGAGGCAACGATTCAGGCGCGGTCTGCACCGATGCCGATGGCAACGTCACGTTGACCGAGGCGGATGTCAATTTCAAGATCGCTACGCTTGTCGTGCAAAAGCTGACCAAACTCGGCTTTCAAGTGGACCTGCTCAACGAGTTTGATACGCGCCTCAATGGATATCGAGCCGTTGCCCTTGTTTCCATTCACAATGACTCCTGCGAATATATCAATCCCGAGGCAACCGGTTTCAAAGTCGCGGCGGCCTTGGATACGCGCGACCTTAATCGCGCCAGCCGTCTGCTGGCCTGTATGATCGATCGTTATCATCAAGCGACCGGTTTACCTTTCCATGTCAACAGTATCACGCCGGATATGACCAGTTATCATGCCTTCAGTGAGATTGACCCTAATACCGTCGCTGCGATCATTGAAACAGGCTTCCTGAATTTGGATCAGGAAATCCTCACCCAGCACACCGACCTGGTAGCGGATGGGGTTGTTAATGGTATTCTTTGCTTTGTCAATAACGAAAACATCGAACCGACACCTACACCTACTTTATCGCCATGAACACTCAATTTAATGATGCTCGTTTATCGGTTGAAAAGGCACGCGAAGCTCTTCGCAATGGCAATCGAACGGAAGCGCGTCAATGGGCGGAACATGCCGCCTCGCTTGCGCCTCAAATGGAGGATCCATGGCTGATCCTCGCGGCTGTCGCCAGTCCGCGCGCCAGTGTGGAATATCTTCAAACCGCATTGAAGATCAATCCAAACAGCGAACGCGCACACAAAGGCATGGAATGGGCAACGCAGAGATTGCGAGACAATCCACAGCCTGAATCAATTGCGGAGAAAGCCGCGCCCGAGCAAAGCGCCGCCTTGAGCCTGTCGAAGGGTCCGGAGAGACGCGCAAGCAACCCTGCAACAAAACGAAATCTATTATTTCCCATTCTATTGGTTGGACTCGGTTGCATCATCATTGCCGCGGCCGCGTGGTCAGCGAGTTCATCGCCAGTGTTAGCTTCCATTATGGGTAACCCCACGCCGATAGAATCACATCCGCAAGTGTGGGCGCAGGCTGAGATTCCAAAGCCGACTTATATGCCTGAATCAATTGTAGAATCGCAAGCAACACCAACGCCGCAGTTGCTTTTACAACCGACGATTGAGCCAACTGAAATATCAATGGCATTACCTACCGAAACACTGATGCCAACGCAAAGCAGAGAAGTGCCAACCGATACTTCCATGCCGACACAACAGAATACGGAATCAGCGCCACAACCCACTCCGACTTATTCCAGTTCGATCTCGATGTCGATCGTTCCAGATACGCCAACAGCAGATGATCAAGATCTGACGAACGTGCCTCTTCCAACATCTGAAGCGACATCGGTATTAGGGCAAACAACAGAGACTCCGCCGCAAGTTGCCGGTGCAGAAAGCGGCGTACGTTGGATCGATGTGAATCTGACTCAGCAGATGACCTATGCGTATCAAGGAAATAAGGTTGTTAATTCATTTCTTGTTTCAACCGGCACATGGCAATATCCAACCGTGACTGGACAATATCATATCTATGTTAAATTGCGTTACACCGATATGACCGGACCGGGTTATTATTTACCCAATGTTCCATTCACCATGTACTTTTATCAAGGTTATGGTTTGCATGGAACGTATTGGCATCACAACTTCGGCACGCCGATGAGTCATGGATGCGTCAACCTCAGCATTCCGGATTCAGAATGGCTGTATAACTGGGCATCGGTCGGAACGCTCGTCAATATTCACTACTAATTTTTTGGAGATCAGATGGTCAAAGCGCTTTTCCCCGGCACGTTCGATCCAATCCATTACGGCCACATTGATATTGCAGAACGCGCCGCGCGTCTCTTCGATGAAGTACTCATGGCGGTTTATGATAAGCCGCTCAAGAGCTTGATGTTTTCACCAGAAGAACGCATGGATTTAGTAAGAGAAGCGTTCAAGCGAAATCCAAAAATCAAAGTGACCGGTTATAGCGGATTGACCGTTGACTTTTGTCGCAACGCGGGCGCGCAGGTGATCGTACGCGGCTTGCGCGTCTTTTCGGATTTTGAATTCGAATTCAGGATGGCATTGGCGAATCAACGCCTCGCCACCGACATTGAAACGGTGGCGTTGATCACAGCGGAACAGCATACTTTTCTTTCGTCCAGCACGGTGCGCGAGATCGCCTCATTAGGTGGAGACGTATCCAGTATGGTGCCACCTTATGTCGAATCCGCGTTGAAGCGCAAAATCCTGAGTCTGGGCGAATTACATTCCCCTCCCAATGCCCTGCGAGATTGATATATAATAAGACATCACCGCCACGCGAGGTGGAGGAATCTATGGACATTCTGCAACTGATTGACCGTTTGGAAGAACTCTTCAACGACGCCAAAGCCGTTCCCTTTACTCATAACGTCGTCATTGATGAAGACCGCATGTTGGAAATCATTGACCAGATGCGGATCGTGATCCCCGATGAAGTAAAGAAGGCACAGCAGATCATGGGTCAGCGCGACCGCTTTTTAGCGCAGGCTCAGGAAGAAGCGGATCGCACGATTGCGCTCGCGCGCGAAAAAGCCGAACAAATGGCGATGAAGGATAATATCGTGCTGGAAGCCCAGCGCCGCGCTGACCAAATCCTCAACCAAGCACGCGCGGATGCCGAAGCCACGCGCCGCGATGCGGATGATTATATTGTCGAAACGCTGATAAATTTACAAGAACAAGTGGAAAAGACGCTCAACCAAATCCAAAACGGAATCCGAGCAGTGCAAGATGAGCAAATGCAAAAAGGGATTTCCGCTTCACCGCCTGTTT
>JBAUMB010000153.1:0-15610 GCA_049578465.1 Anaerolineales bacterium | reverse complement strand
TCATCAACCTTGCCGACCTCACTGCGAATAATAGCCTGGCAGGTCCGGGAGTCACGCTGATCAACGATACTAGCACTAGTAAAGCTGGCATTACGCTAACTGGCTTCAGCGCGTTCAACAACAACGCAGGCGATGGCGCCGATATTAACTCCAGCGGAATAATTACGTTGACCAAGATCACATCCGATGGCAACATAGGAGACGGCTTAAGTATTGATGATGGCGCGCCATCCTATTCGCCTGCTTATAATTATGCCGGTACACCAAGTAATGTCGTGATCACCTGCGGTAGTTTTGTTGATAATACTGGCTTTGGAGTCAATGCTAAATTGGCAACCGGCAAAACACTGACGCTGGTCGGCGGGGTACTGATCAATAATAATTCGGGCGGCAATCAATCGAACGTGACGCCCGGAACTTTGGTCAACACCAACCCGGTTTGCCCGTTGCCGTAACAAACGAATCTGATGTTTGAGTGTTAAATAAAAAAGACCGTCAATTTAAGTTGACGGTCTTTTTTTATCTTGTCTTATTGTCCTAATTCAACGGCTAGTACATCGTAATACGTTCCCGCGCCGAAGCCATCAAATAGAACATGATCGCCGGGTTTGATCTGCGGGAGCTGTCTGAGAAATGCGATCATATTTGAAGCCGCACTGACGTTGCCGAAATCCCTCAGCAGCCATGGCATCGGAAAACTGATCCCTTCCTTAAGCAATTGTTTTTCTTTAAGTTTGTTGATCTTATAATTCGCATGATGAACAATCGCAACTGCTAATTTCTTATCGGGTGTGCCGAGTTTCTCCATCAATTTTTGATAGGAGCCGAACACGTCCGTCACCGCCTGAACCCCGGTTCGCACAAAGAGCTTTACCATTCCCATCAGTCCAGCCATGGAGATGTTTGAGCCGTCCTCCGGTTCGTGCATTAAGCCCGCGACCCGAATGTATGATGCTCCTACTTGGACAACTTCCACCAATTTACCGATTGCTTTCAAGCCCGAATGCGGATACACCATACGAACTTTTAATAATCCTTCTTCGTCAAAAACTTCCATGCTTTTGCCGACGAGAAACTTAATGGTCTTTCCGGGAATGAGCCCGATCATGCCGAAGCCGTTTCCGAAAAGCTGAAGTGCGTTCTTATCTTGAGTCATACCGATAAAACGGCTCAAGCCTTCGATGCCGCCCACGAGAACTTTTTTGCCGCGCAACTCTTCCGCGATGTTGAGTTGTCCCGGTTGAGAAAGCTCGGGATTGAGAACCAAATTTAGCGCTCCGACCGATCCGTCACAAGCTTTGTGCACGCTGACTTTAATCGCGTCCTCTGGAATTCCCGCGCGCTGGGCAATTTCTGATAAATAATTATCTGTAATCGGCCCGCTCGATCCAACGAGCAATCCCTGGACTTCAGACGTCTCCCAGCCATTGCTTTGCGCGGCCTCTTTGATTAAACGCGTCCCAACTTCCAATTCCAATTGGTGATTTTCTTCCTGCGTCAATACCGGGACGTGCTGGCGGCTCATGAATCCCAGATCACCGAGTTCCAGTTGATCGCCTTCTTTTAACTCATGTCCCATGCGGCTTGCGACGAACTCCGGAAGATTGGCGTTGCTATAACTTTTTCCCCATGAACCATAGGCACCTCCAATTGCAAGTTCCTTGTTCGATACTTGTTCGATGCCAAACGGAATCCCGTCTCCAATTTGGATCGTGTCCCGCTTGACATTTGGGCGTTCGTAAAACGAACTAACTTCTTGTGATTTATTTTCTGAATTTGTATCTTCGCTCATGATCTTCTACTCCTTACATGCTTTAAATTATAACCCTGATAGCGGCGTTTCGCTTCGCAATAAAGTCATCGGTATCGCGATGCCGAATGTCATAATGAATGATTGCACCTTTCGTTTGATTTACCCAAATCGTTCGCTAAATATAAAGAAGCGCATCGTCACCGATGCGCTTCTTTATATGACGTTTATTTATTGAGCGCTTCCCGTTTGCGCTTCGGGTTTTCGCCTGAACCATGTTCTCCATTCGCGGTTTTGCCATACCACCAAAATCGGCGAGGCATTGAAAATGGATGAATAGGTTCCGCTAAAGATACCAACCAATAGGATGATCACAAAGTGACGTGTCGTATCACCGCCGAATAGCGCCAACGCAAACAGCGTAAACATGACGGTCAGCTGGGTGTTGATCGAACGGTCGAGGGTCTGGACGACGGAATGATTGACAAGTGTCTCGTAATCCACACGGCGATAAATGTTGGAGTTCTCGCGGATGCGGTCGAACACTACGATGGTATCGTGGACGGAGAAGCCGATCACAGTCAGCAACGCCGTCAGGAACAGCGAGTCCGCCTCCCAGTGAAGAAAATATCCTAGCATGGCTCCCACGCCGAGTACTACGAAAATATCATGGAACATGGCGATGATCGCCGCTGTGCCGTAGCGCACCGGATGTTCCACACTCCGGAAAGCAAACCAGACGTAAAGGATGATGAATATTGCGGCGGCGAGGATGGCCCAGCCTGCGGATTTTGTAACCTCTGCGCCAACCGAGGCAGAAACAGATGTGAAATTCAACACGGTCACTGTGCCGCCAAACTTACTTTGCATTGCCGCGACAATTTTGCCTTTGGTGGCGTCATCAATTTGCTTGGATGTGATTGAATACGAATCGGTGCCAAGCGGCTGGATAATCGAGTCGCTTAAAGGTTGCCCGGTGGTGGATTGGTATTGATTGTAGACGGTTTGTATATCACTAATAGATGGAAGCGTCCCAGAGAATTGGACCTCGAGCAGGGAGCCGCCTCTGAAGTCAATGCTCAGAGCGAGCGGACCTTCGGTTGGGTTGTTCACCCAATGGATCGCCATGAAGATGATGCCCGGTACAATCACAAGCAGGGAAATCAGAAAGTAGAGATAACGATTCTTGATGATGTTCATGAAAAACTCCTACAACCCGAACCAGTTCGGATGTTCATCCAATTTGAGATTATCAAGCACAAGGTGCAGATAGGTGCGCGTGACGATAATGGCGGTGAACAATGAAAGCAACACGCCAAGCGCAAGGTTGATGGAGAAGCCTTTGACGATACTCGCACCGAATGTGTTACCAAAGATATACAGAATGAGACACGTAATCAGTGTGGATGAATTTGAGTCTCGGATGGATGGCCAGGCACGGCTCCAGCCGAGATCAATTGCTTGGCGCAGAGTACGGCCCGAGCGCAGTTCCTCTTTAAGCCGTTCAAAGATCAAGACGTTTGCATCCACAGCCATACCAATACTGAGGATAAAGCCAGCAATGCCGGGCAGAGTCAAGAAGATGGGAATGACCTTGAAGAGCATCAAAGAAATCAGTGTGTAAGTTACCAAGGCGAGGTCGGCGAGAATACCGGGCAGACGATAATAGAGACCCATGAATAAAATAACGACCGTTAAACCAATTGCACCGGCGAGCAGACTCTTGCGAACCGATTCGGCGCCGAGGGTGGGACCGACGGTTTCGCTCTCAACGACTTTCACGGGCACTGGCAGAGAACCATAACGCAACTGCACGGCAAGGGCATTTGCAGTGTCAGAGGTGAAGCTTCCTTGAATTACCCCTTGGCCGCCGGTGATGGCAGAATTAATCACAGGTACAGAAATAACTTTCTTATCAAGCACAATCGCGAGATATTTACCCACGTTGGCAGTGGTATAGTCGCTAAAGACTTGTGAGCCGCTTGATTTTAGCGTGAAGGCGATTTCGAATTGGCCGGCTGAACCGGTTTGAACCGCAACCGTATCTAATGCCGCACCGGTCATCACGGTGTGATATATCGTGGCAGGCGCAGTTGTAGTTGCGCTGGCTGATGGTGTGGTATTTGCAAGCGGTGTGGCACTGACGGCGGGAGGCGTCGCGGTGAGATTAGGAGTAGTGGTTGCAGATTGAGCTGTACCGTTTGCGGTGGGTTGGGATGCGGAGGTCTGACCGTAGTCGGTCTTAATCGTCGTACCGATAGCAACCGGATTAGTTCCCATATCTACAAATTCAAGCAAGCCGGTTTGTTGTAATGCGGCTACAACCTGTTCGGGGTTATTGATGCCGGGGAATTCAGCCACGATGCGGCAGTTGCCAGCAACTTGCATGGTAACTTCGCTGACACCTAAAGCGTTCGCGCGGCTTTCCAGGATTTGACGTGTAACATTGAGTTCGTTTGGATCCACTGAGGCACAGTTGGGCACATCGGCTTGAAGCAAAGTTTGAAGTCCACCGCGTAGATCCAATCCGAGGTGAATATCTGTGTTGAGATTAACAAGCGGCGTATCATTTGTTGGGTTGGCAATTGAGATATTTTTACTCAGGTCGACCCATAGCGAAAAGGCGATCAGCAAAATAATCACAACCAACCAAATATTGCGGCTACTACGAGACATCGTTTACTCCATCTAGCATGGTTTTGCGCATTCAACCATAAAAATACCAGCCTTTGGCTGGCACGATGTGATTATACTCTGAAAGTATGCGCTTGTCAGCGGAAATTAGACAGAGAATATCGTGTCCAATTACGTTTGCCGCTTTGATTTAATAAAGCTGAGTGCGCGCTCCAATACTTCTGCAGACGAAAGGGCGTCCGTTTCGATGACGAGGTCAGCATGTTGGCGGGCATGTTCAAGGCGGTGTAATTGCTCTTTATAATCTGCTTCGTTCCAGTTTAATTTTCGGCGCTGCGTAGAAACTTCAAAAGAAGAATTGAGATAAATTAGCAAATCGGGATTCGTAATCCGCTGCCACATATATGGCACATAAGAATGTTCTTGCGCGATATGGCGGCAACGTAGACCCTCGCGCTCCATGCCTGCGATCAAAGTGGATTTGCCCGAGCCGCAAGGCCCCACTACTCCGATCAAGAATCTTTTACTATCAGGCTCTTCTTTTTCGTTCATCAGGAGATGGGAAGCCGCACCGTCATTCGCCGGACTTCGTCGCCGTTGCGCGGAGCAACTTTCAGGACCAACACGCTGATATCGTCGGCGGGCCGCCCTTCGTCCAACTTGACCGCATAAGCCAGCAAGTCATCGGCGAGTTCTTGCGGAGTTGGTTCTTGTTCTTCCATCAATGACTCGATTACCTGACAAACATCCATCGGGCTGCCACGTCGTTCACCGGCGTGAGTTAAACCGTCTGTAAAAACAACGATCGATAATTCGGATTCTATTTCGATCTCGGTGATGATGGGGCGGACATCCCGCGAAGTTCCCAGCGGAATGCTTTCTCCGCTTAGACAATCGGTTTGATCGCCGCGCGCGATGAAAATGGGACAGGGATTGTTGCGTGTCAGAACGATGGTGCTGCTGTGCAAATCCACCGACGCAATATTCAGCGTGCTGATGACCTTTCCTTTTTTTTCAGTGTATAGCGCGTCAGATGCCGCGCGCGCCGCCGCACCATCGCGTACGCCTTCAGCGAGAAGTCCGATCACTTTTCGAACAACCATCATCGAGACAGCTTTTGCGCCGCGTCCGGATGTTTGTCCATCAGCCAGCACAACGGACAATCCGCCGTTTGGCCGTTCGATGACTTCGAGTGTGTCGCCGCTTTCGGGCGATGCATACTTGTTGACTTTCGCGACTGCGATTTGCACTTCCATAGGATTGATTTTACAACGTTTCAGGCTTGACGTCACTGCCTTCTGCCGCTATAATTCTGCCCGCTTCGTTATTGAAAACTATTTGGACGGGCTTTGCCCGTCCGTTGCATGTAAAGGAGAAAGTCATGACACCACATCCTAAGCGCAAACACTCTAAGGGCCGCCGCGATCGTCGCCGTTCGCATGACGCATTGGAAGCGCGCAATCTGGTTGCGTGTTCCAATTGCGGTTCGATGCGCCTGCCTCACACGGTCTGCCCGAACTGCGGGCATTATCAGGGCCGTGAAGTGTTTGAAGTCAAAAAAGAAAAGCAAAATCCTGAATAACGCACTTCAGCGAGCCGTGACGAACACGGCTCGTTTGTGTTTAAACGGCAAAGGATATTTTTATGAAACTTGATTCGCAACCAACCGCTTTTATTTTTCCCGGACAAGGTTCACAGGCCGTGGGAATGGGAAAAGATTTGGCTTCTGCATATGAAGTCGCCCAGAAAACTTTTGAAGAAGCGAATGATATTCTGCATTCTTCTTTTTCTAATTTAATGTGGGATGGGCCTGATACGGAATTAAACGATACGGTCAACACTCAACCAGCGTTGTTTGTTCATTCGATGGCTTCATTCCGAGTCTTTTCGCATCTTTACCCGGACTTTAAGCCAATCGCGCTGGCTGGACATTCTCTTGGTGAATTGTCAGCTCTCGCTGCGGCTGGCGCTTTATCCTTTGAATCAGGTTTGAGGCTCGTCCGCAAGCGCGGCGAGTTGATGAAGAAAGCCGGTGAAATGAATCCCGGCGGCATGGCCGCAATTTTGAATCTGGATATTCCATCGCTGGAAAAAGTCTGCGCGGAAGCCAGCCGCGAAAACGAATCGGTTCAAGTGGCGAATGATAATTGTCCCGGGCAAGTTGTTATTTCCGGCGCGAAAGCCGCGGTCGAGCGCGCGATGGAAGGCGCGAAAGCTGCAGGAGCGAAGCGCGCGATTCCGCTGGCGGTTTCGATTGCCGCGCATTCCAAATTGATGGCTTCGATTCAAGATGAATGGAATCAAGCGGTCAATGATGTAGGGATCGGCGATGCGAAGATTCAAGTAGTTGGGAATGTTGTCGGCAAGCCGATTCAATCCGCGGCAGAGTTGCGCCTCGATATTCAATCGCAACTGCAATCACGCGTCCGTTGGACGGAAACGATTCAACTTTTGGTGGGGCAGGGAATTACAACTTTTGTTGAGGTCGGAACCGGAAATGTTCTGCTGGGATTGATCCGCAGAATCAATTCATCGGCGACCGGTTTTCCGCTTGGCAACCCTTCGGATTTGAAAGCATTGGATTGATGATTTAGGAGATATAGTATAATCATCGTGTGAGCAATTGGTTTGACATTACTGCTGTCAACATTGCCGCACGCAACGCGGTTCTATTTGTGTAAGTGAATTCTATCTGGTCAGGAAAACCCTGACCAGATTTTATTTTTTAATTCGCCCTCTCTTAAACGTGAAGGGTGAAATAAGGAGAAGTAGAATGAAGTTGAGCAAACTTGCAAGTGAGATTGCTGAATCGCCGACCATTGCGTTGAACGAAGAAGCGCGTTTATTGCGAGAACGCGGCGAAGCGGTAATTCATCTTGGCATTGGTGAACCCAAAAATAAAACGCCGATCAACGCAATCTTGACTTCCGCCGCGAAGTTGACCAGTGGCGAAGTGAAATATACGCCGCCCGATGGTGTGCCATCTCTTAAGAAAGCGATTGTCCGTTATACGGAAGAAAATTATGATCGCCTTGTCGCGCCTGAAAATGTGATCGTCACCAACGGAGCCAAACAATCGCTGTTCAATATTTTCTATTCCATATTGAATCCACAAGATGAAGTGATCGTAATTGCACCGTATTGGGTTTCATATCCTGAGATTATCAAGATGTGTCTGGGACGACCTGTAATCGTCACGCCTGAAGACGGGACTTTTACACCGCGCTTTGAAGATATTGAACGAGCGGTGACATCTTATACGCGGGCGATTATCGTCAATAGTCCGAACAATCCATCGGGAGTTATTTATCCGCCCGCGTTGATTGAGAAATTAGTCGAATTCTGTGAGCGCAAAGGCATCTTTCTTGTGTGTGATGATATCTATCACAAGCTGACGTTTGATCGAAAAGAAGCGATACCCGCAATCCGATACACAAAAAGGGATGTGGAAGATTCGCATGTCATCATTGTCAATGGAGTTGCGAAACTTTATGGCATGACCGGCTTTCGAGTTGGGTGGGTGGTTGGTCCGCGCGAATTAGTGCGCGTGATGACAAATGTTACGGTGCAGATCACGTCAGGCGTAAGCCCTGTCAGCCAGGCGGCGGCGGAGGGCGCGCTGAACGGCTTACAGTCGGTGGTGGAGGCGTTGCGTTTGCAAATCCAAAATAATCGCGATGTTCTGCTTCAAGAAATGAAATCATTTAACGGCGCGCGTCTTATCCCGCCCGATGGAACTTTTTATGCGTTGCCTGATTTGCGCGCGTTCAATAACAACTCGGTTGAGTTGGCGAGATTTCTTTTGAAGAAAGCGCTGGTTGTGATCGTACCGGGAAAAGATTTTGGTATGGAAGGACATATCCGAATCTCGTTTAGTGGATCTGTGAAAGATGTGACGGAGGGCGTGGCGCGCATGAAATGGGCGCTGGACGCGACCAGCCCGAATGAAATTTATATTGGTGATAAGAAAATGGTGAGGGATTGGCTATGAACAATTTACTCAATATCAAAACGCCTGCTGAATCGGTCGCGCAAGCTCGTAAAGCGGATTACAACTTATCGAATCACGGCATTGGAAATTTGCGGCTTGCTTATTGGAATCTTCCAATGGAAGCCTTGTATGAAGAAGCTATCTTTCGCGGCGAAGGAATCACATCGGCCGGCGGACCTTTCGTGGTCAATACCGGAAAGCATACCGCGCGTTCGGCAACGGATAAATTTGTCGTACGCGAGGTTTCGAGTGAAGGTCACGTTTGGTGGGGACAATATAACCGTCCGTTTGCTCCGGATAAATTTGAAGTCTTGTATGATCGCATGTTGGGATTTTTACAGAGCCGTGATGTTTTCGTTCAGGATCTTTATGCGGGCGCGGATGAAAATTATCGTTTGCCTATTCGGATGGTGACCGAACTCGCATGGCATAGTATGTTCGCTCGCAATATGTTTATCGCGCCGCAATCGCTGGAAGAATATAAACGCTTCGTCCCTGAATTTACAATCGTGGCTTTGCCGTCTTTTAAAGGCATGCCGTCGGTGGATAACACCGCAACCGAAACATTCATTTGTTTATCATTTGAAAAAAAGTTGGCAATTATTGGCAACACCGCGTACGCAGGCGAGACAAAAAAATCTGTCTTCACGATTTTGAATTATTTGCTTCCGCTCGAAGGCGTGCTTTCAATGCATTGCTCGGCGAATGTCAATCCGAAAGACGCGGATGATGTGGCTTTGTTCTTTGGACTCAGTGGCACAGGCAAAACGACTCTTTCAGCGGATCCAACGCGCCGCCTCATCGGCGACGACGAACATGGCTGGAGTGACGATGGCGTTTTCAACTTTGAAGGCGGATGCTACGCTAAGGTCATCGGTCTATCTGCGACTGCCGAGCCGGAAATTTATGCGACCACGAAAATGTTCGGCACGATTCTTGAAAACGTGCCTTATGATCCTGTGACGCGTTATATTGATCTTGAAGATGACTCGCTCACGGAAAATACGCGCGCTTCTTATCCGCTTGAATTTATAAACAATGCCGTGCCCGAAAAGAAAGCCGGGCATCCCAAGAACGTTATCTTTTTAACCTGTGACGCCTCGGGGGTTATGCCGCCGATTGCGCGGTTGACGCCGAACCAGGCGTTGTATCAATTCATTTCAGGATATACATCTAAGATTGCAGGTACGGAAGTTGGTCTGCGCGATGAACCGGAGATCACATTTTCTGCTTGCTTTGGCGGACCGTTCATGGTGCATCATCCGTATTATTATGCCGATATCCTCAAACGCAAAATCGAAAGATACAACGTGAAGTGCTGGCTAGTGAATACTGGCTGGGTTGGTGGTCCATATGGTGTTGGAAAACGCATCAGTATCAAATATACGCGTGCGTTACTTTCTGCGGCGTTGAACGGAAAACTGGATAACGTGAAATTTGCGAAGGACCCGGTGTTTGGTTTTGAAGTTCCCACTCAATGTCCCGATGTGCCCGCTGATGTGCTTGATCCTGCGGGTTCGTGGCCGAACAAAAAAGAATATGATAAAAGATATCGCGACCTCGCCGCGCGTTTTATCGAGAATTTCAAGAAGTTTGAAACTCAGTCAAACTCAGAGATTGTTGACGCTGGCCCTCACATCTGACCCAATAGACCTTACATTACTTTTTGCCGGTACTAGACTGGGTGGGAAGGCCCCACAATCTGAGTGGCCTTGGATTCGGGACCGGATCGGTTAGTCTAGTCTTAACGATTATTATTGTCGGCTTCGTAGGTTACTTGACAATCACTCGCAAAGATATAAAGAATGAACAACAATAACAATACGTTGATCTTATGGTCAATGCAATTTCCAAATATGTGGAATAATCGCCTTAATACTTGCAAATGTGAAGAAGCTGCATATTATTGAGGCTTGTCATCTTTGAAGTTAAACCTCTCTCAGGATTAGAATTGTCTTATTTTTTGTTCCACTGGGATTATTACAGTAGAGAAAGGCTCAATAAGCTGAATGAAACTGAACCAGCGCGAAAGCAGTTTGTCACTGATGGAGATCCAAAAAGCTAAAACGAACGCCTTAGATAGCCGCGATCAAGTATTTGAAAAATACTTTGAGCAATACTGGACCCTGGTCTACCGGTTGCTAGCGCGTATGCTTGGCGATCCGGATGAAGCGGAAGATGTTGCTCTCGAAACCTTTTATCGTCTGTATCAGCATCACCCTGATCCGGCGCCAGAGTTCAACATTGGCGGCTGGCTGGTTCGAGTCGCGACTAATTTGGGATTGCATTCCATTCGCGGTTTCAAACGCCGCCAAGGATACGAGTTCACCGCAGGTAAAATGAATCTCGATGATGCTACTGAAGATCGTCCGGCGGAAATCCTCGAGGTCGAGGAAGAACGTCGCATGGCACGCATCATACTCGCTCGAATGAATCCTCGCCAATCGCAATTGCTGGTGATGCGTTATTCCGAAATGAGCTATAAAGATATCGCTAGTGCTTTGAATCTCTCGCCAACATCTATTGGACCCTTGTTATTGCGCGCCGAACGCGAATTTGAAAAACAGTATCATACGCTTGTGCAGGAGGAAGCATGAACAAACATTTGAACGATGGTCAATTGCGAACCGCCCTCGATGGCGAAATTGATGTTGAGACACAACGTCATCTTGATTCTTGTTCTTTTTGTCAAGCGCGTCAGCGCCTATTGAAAACACAAGTTGCATCAACCGCACACAAGCTGGCTTTTCTCACTCTCGAACAAAAAGATGCGGTGCCTTCTATGCAGTTAAGCCTTAAACGTTTCTATTCCCAAAAGATTTATGAAAAGGAGATTCCGATGTTGAAAAAAATATTTATGTCACCCACCGTACGTTTTGTAGCAATCGCCGCATTGGTTCTGACACTTATTGTTTCCATTCCTGCTACGCGCGCCTTAGCTGATCAGGTACTCAATCTATTCCGTGTGGAGCAGGTCACAGTCGTGCCGATTGATTTTACCGGCATGCAAGAGTTGACCGGTAATGGCGCGCTTGGCAAACAGATCAGCGAATTAGTTTCTAGTTCGATCAATATGACGAAGAAACCAGAAAATCCTGTTACAGCTACTGATGCTTCGGACGCAAGTCAGAAAGTTGGTTTTACAGTTCGCTTACCGCAGAATGCAACTTCTTCGCTCATTAGCGTGCGCGGCAATGCTTCTTTCACGTTCACGATTGATCGCACTAAAGCGCAGGCTTTGCTGGATGAAGCCGGACGCAGTGATCTGGTTTTGCCGAAATCAATTGATGGCGAAATTGTTTCAGTGAACATTCCCGCTTCGATCCAAGCCAATTACGGCTCTTGTCCCGATCCATCGACTTATGACTCCAGCCAAAGAGGTTCGATGAGTCGGCAGTATCCCGATTGCGTTATCCTATCGGAGATTCCCAGTCCAACAGTTAAAGCACCGGCTAATGTAGATGTCGCTCAATTAGCGCAGATCGGACTCGAGTTCACCGGCATGACCAGCGATCAAGCCGCGGCTTTTACAAAAAGCATTAATTGGACTTCAACCCTTGTTGTGCCAATCCCGATCAATGCAGCTACCTACGAACAGCTTCCTGTAGATGGCGTGACAGGCACTCTCGTTCAACGACCTTCCGATGATGCTCCACAATTCGTTTTACTATGGGTCAAGAATGGAATCGTTTACGCCATCGGCGGGCTTGGCACTAACTCACAACAAGCAATTGACATGGTAAACTCACTTCCGTAAATTTGTTATGCCTGAACCATTTGCAATTGATACTCACGAGTTAAGAAAAGTATTTGGTGAACAAGTAGCTGTAAAGGGCCTCACCCTGCAAGTCAAGCAGGGTGAGGTATTTGGTTTTCTCGGTCCAAACGGCGCCGGAAAAACAACCTCTATCAAAATGTTGCTTGGACTTGTCGCGCCTACATCTGGTAATGCATCTTTATTAGGCGCGCCGATTCGAGACCGTAACATGCTTAGGCATATGGGTTTTCTACCGGAGCACTTTCGCTTTCAGGAATGGTTAACGGCCGAAGAGTTTCTTGAACTCCATGGTCAACTGTATGGGATGCAAGATCGTGATCTGAAATCACGAATCAACGAATTGCTTGAAAGAGTTGGCTTATCTGATTTTCGTAAAAAGTTGTTGCATACTTTTTCCAAAGGAATGCTGCAACGCATCGGACTCGCACAAGCTTTATTGAATCGGCCGCGGCTGGTTTTTTTGGATGAACCAACTTCGGGACTCGACCCGGTTGGGCGACGCCTCGTCCGTGACATCATCCGCGAATTACGCACAGAAGGCACGAGCGTATTTCTCAATTCACATTTGTTGAGCGAAATCGAAGTCACGTGTGACCGAGTGGCTTTTATTCTGCATGGCGAAGTGGTGCGCGTGATGGAACTCTCATCATTGGATGCTGGGCAAATCAGCGTCACAATCCGCGCTAAAAGTTTGTCATCGGATGTAATCGCGGGATTATCGCAATGGGGAAAGAACATTCAAATAGACGGCGAGAATATAAATATAATTTTATCGTCCGAGTCTGCATTGCCTGAGATCACACGTTATCTTGTGGCTCATGGCGCCGAAGTTTATGCCATCACTCCAAAGCGCATTTCATTAGAGGAGATATTTATCGAAACAGTTGGGAAGGATGGCGGGTTATGAAAAATATTTGGATTCTGACAAAGACGACTTTCCGCGAAGCGATTCGAAGGCGGATCGTAGCAACCGGTTTAGTGCTCGGCGTATGTTTTCTGATCGTCTATTCGGTTGGATTCCATTTTATCTATGTTTCAGCCAGAAGCGCCGAAGCCGCGTTGCAAAGCGATTCGCAAAACCAGGCAGTTGTACAAATTGCGGATACGGAAGGAATAAACACTTTGCTGTTAGCGGGCTTGTATGCGGTCACATTTCTTTCCATTGCGATGGCTGCTCTATTAGCCGCAGATACGTTATCAGGCGAGATCAATTCGGGAACGATTCAAACGATTGTCACCAAGCCCATTCGCAGAATGGAAATTGTGCTTGGCAAGTGGTTGGGCTTTGCTTTTCTTCTCGGATTGTATTTGATATTGATGGGAGGCGGAACAGTCTTGAGCGTATTTATCCAAGCTGGGTATATTCCCAACCATTTGATAGCGGGACTCTGCCTCATCTATTTCGAAGCTGTATTAATCATGACCATCTCCCTTGCGTGTTCGAGCACGTTCTCGGCATTAGCCACGGGCGGAATTGTATTTGGTTTATACGGCCTAGCATTTATCGGCGGCTGGATCGAACAATTCGGCGCCATACTTCAAAACCAAACGGCTATAAAAGTTGGAATTATCGCCAGCCTGATCATACCTAGCGAATCGCTTTGGCGAAGAGCCGCGTTCGAAATGCAAACGCCTCTCGCTGGCGCCTTGGGTATGTCGCCATTTGGAACGGTATCCGTGCCCAGTCTTCTGATGATTCTTTACTCTGTCGTTTATTTAGTGGTGACTCTAATTACTGCGATTCGCATCTTTGAAAAACGAGACATCTAATATTTAACCCCGCTCGCATGACGATATAATTCTAGTCGAGGAGATAAGCATGAAATGGATTACTCGTTCGCATGTGCACGTGGATCGCGTGGCTTGTCCGTGGTTGATTACGCGCTTCATTGAGATAACGAAGCGGAATTTTTGTTTGTCCCAGCAAATCAAATTGAGAAGATAGTTAAAGAAACCGGTGCAATTCCTTTTGACGCGCCGGGCGTTGAATTGGGTCATCACGAAAACCGCTGTTCCTTTGAATCGATTATTCTCAAATACGGATTGAAAGAACCGGGGCTTCTGCGTTTAGCAAAGATTGTCCATGCCGCAGATGTAAGCGAAGATATTGATAAAGATCCAATCGCGCGCGGACTGGAAGCGATTGCCGGGGGTTACAGCTTGCGCTTTCCCGAAGATATGGAAAATCTCGAACACCAATTTGAAGTCTATGATGCGTTATATACGTGGTGTCGAATCCAAGTAACTAAAGGCGAATAACATCGATGAAAACAGATCGCAACATCACTACTCTTTTTGCCACGCGCATTATCCGTCTTTTCTGTTATGGATTTCTTTCTGTAATCCTGGCGCTTTATCTGGCACAGGTCGGCTTGCCCGAACAGCAAATCGGTTTGCTGTTTTCACTCACGCTTGCAGGGGACGCCGGGGTCTCGCTTTGGCTAACTACATCGGCAGATCGTTTTGGCCGCAAGCGCACTTTAATTGTCGGCGCGTTGTTGATGCTTGGGGCAGGTGCGGTGTTTATTCTGACACGCAACGTGGTTATTCTCATGGCGGCGGCTATCATCGGGGTTATCAGTCCTAGCGGCAACGAGATCGGGCCATTTCTTTCAGTTGAACAAGCCGCGCTGTCGCATCTTCTTCCCGATGAAAGACGCACTCAGGTTTTTGCATGGTACAACCTGGTCGGTTCATTTGCAACTGCTACGGGTGCATTATCAGGTGGATGGCTGGCTCAAATCTTGCAAAACAACGGATTGTCCGCTCTGAATGCATATCGCGTTGTATTGTTGGGATATTCAATTGGCGGACTGGTTATCGGCATTTTATTTCTTTTGCTCTCGCGTAACGTTGAAGTAGATCCAACATCCCAACCTGAATCCGCGCCGCGAGTGCTCGGACTGCATAAATCTCGCAACGTAGTCATCCGACTCAGTGCGTTATTTTCCATTGATGCTTTCGCAGGTGGACTGATCGTTCAATCCATGGTCGCGTACTGGTTCTTTATCAAGTTTGGAGTGAACCCTGGCATCATCGGCTCGATCTTCTTTGGTGCAAATGTATTAGCAGGTATCTCGGCATTACTAGCCGTGCGTCTCGCTAATAAGATTGGGCTAATCAATACGATGGTCTTCACGCATGTTCCATCCAATATTCTTCTGATCCTTGTGCCGTTGATGCCGACGCTTCCATTAGCGATAACATTTTTATTGTTGCGTTTCAGCATTTCGCAAATGGACGTGCCGACGCGTCAATCTTATACAATGGCAGTCGTTGCACCGGATGAACGCTCTGCCGCTTCCGGTGTGACAACTATCGCGCGTTCGGTTGGGGCAGCGATTGCCCCTTCGCTAACAGGGATATTTCTCTCAGTGCCATCCTTGATTAGCCTACCGTTCTTTTTATGCGGCGGCTTGAAACTGGTTTATGATGCGATGCTCTATCGAAGTTTCAG
>JBAUMB010000152.1:0-1941 GCA_049578465.1 Anaerolineales bacterium | reverse complement strand
CGGTATTATCGAGCGCCGCCGCAATCCCGAAGATCGACGCGGCACATTGATTGTGGTTGTCAAGGAAAAAGCAGCCGCACTCGCGGTCCTATTTGTATCGGTACGAAAAGCGCAAGATCAGCTTCTTGCAAATTACACTGAGAAAGAATTAGAATTTCTATCGGACTTCATCAGTAAATTGGCTAAGGTGTTAGATCAAGAACGCCGAAAGATGCAAAAAAACATTCAGAAAGACTAGCCGTATATTGTTGCTTGTTGCAAAAGACTATCGTGTAATCTTTCTCGTCTCATCACCGGGGCTATGTCAATGCCAGTACGCAATGCCCTTAGGGAATCTCTCGTCAGCTAACTTGTGATAAATCTTTTTCAATTGGCGTGGGAACAGGAACGACAAGCTTAATTCTCGCGGTTCTTATCAGTGGATTTGTAAGTTATTTGACCATCTCACATAAGGATATTAACAGTCTACCGTTTCAGAATTCGTGAGAAACTTTAGGAAAAAAGCTGGATCGGCTTCCGTACTTCCACCAATATTTGTCAGCGATTCTCAAACTGCACTTCGGGATAAATCGATGATGAGCCATGCAGTAATTCCAAGTTGATTCTATTCAAATATTGACCAAAAAAGGCGACCAGATAGGCATTGGAAATATCTAACCCTCTTTCGGGTTGGATCGAGCCGATAACACCTAACTGCTCGAATAGAATGCGCGTTAGCGGCGATAGACGCAGAGGCAGATCACTAAAGTTGAAGTGCCCTGTTCCTTGAATGGAAAGATAATAAGCAGCGCTGTTTGAAGTAGAGTATGCTTGGCGCATCGTATCGCAATCCGTACCGCAAGCATCTTCCGCCATGAACATGAAAGGTCGTTTCAGGATTCCGCTGGCTTGGTAGCTAAATAGCGTTCCGTCCAAGTCAGCGCCTGCCTTACAGCGTGCATCTATTTTACATACGCTGACTGCCGTGGCACCACCAAACGAATGACCGAACACGCCGGTATCGGAAAGTTTTAGCTTTCGATAGAAAAAACTCGACGGATCCGCATTAATGCTTTGGAGTTGATCCATCACGAAAAGGACGTCATCGCTCCAGACCTTTCCAATTGTTCCCGCATCTTGATCTGCCTGAGTGGCATCCGCGTTATCAGGGATAGTTCCCTTTTCTGAACGCAGCGCAATGCGTCCGTCCGGAAAAACAATCACGTTCGAAGTATAGGTTGGATTAATCCCGGCAACAACATAACTATGACTTGCGAGATTCTCAGCATAGACTGTGTAATCCGGTGTAATACGCCCCATGCCAGGCTGCATAATAATCACCGGATAGGCGCTCTGCGTATCCGCCAGCGGAACATTTGCGAATGAATGGGTTTGGATGGATGAAAGCTTGCTTTCGAGAAATTTGCCTGCTATTCCCCTATCCTGGTCAAGCGTATCCACCCATAAAGAAGGCAAATATGGAGCAGCCACGTTTCTTGGAGATGCATCTGCAGGATACCAGAACCAAACTAGGAGTTCTCGTTTTTCGTTAGGATGGTTCGAAAGCGGATCGATGCGGTTGGTATCAATCCAATCATACTCTGTTCGACCAACACGATATGTTCCTGTCGGAGATGGCAAGGTGAGCGGTTGGTGGTAAGTGATATCTAGATATCCAACAAGAATTGCCACAAGGATGACAAAAGATATAAATCCTATGCCAATCCATTTGAGAATCTTTCTTGCTGTGTTATTTAATATGTTCCGCATCTCAATGCCTACCTGACACTCAAATTATCTTATGATGTCAACTCTCTTCGGGTGGTTTCATCGTACTGAAACTTCGATAGAGCATCGCATCATAAACCAGTTTCAAGCCGCCGCATAAAAAGAACGGTAGGCTAATCAAGGATGGCACTGAGAGAAATATCCCTGTTAGCGAAGGGGCAATCGCTGCCCCAA
>JBAUMB010000151.1:0-13693 GCA_049578465.1 Anaerolineales bacterium | reverse complement strand
TCGCATCCAAAGCGAGTCTAGATTAATTTGTCGCGTAAATCTCGCTAGCAAACATATTATCATTCTTTTTGAAAGGAGGTGATTAATACCTGCAAAAGTTAAAATTGATATACCCCATACGGTTTCTATATTCAACTATTTGGAAATAAGGAGAAGAATATCATGAATAAAAAGTTTTACGGGTTGCTCGCCCTCTTCATCGTGGCTGCAACTGTACTTTCTGCCTGCGGCGCCGCCGCGACCCCAACAGCGATGCCCGCAACTGCAATGCCTGCCGCAACTACAGCTCCTGCTATGCCCGCTGCGACTGCAACTACTGCCGCTGCCATGCCTGCTGCTGGTAAGATTGCTTTATTATTGCCGGAGACTAAGACTGCCCGCTACGAGGCTGATGATCTCCCCATGTTCAAGGCTGAGTTGACAAAAGATGGGTACGATGTAACCAACATGATCTACAGCAATGCGAATCAGGATGCATCTGCTCAGCAACAACAGGCTGAAGCCGCTTTGACCAATGGTGCCAAAGTCCTCGTGCTCGACCCAGTTGACTCCGCTGCTGCTGCTGCGATTGCTGATGCTGCCAAGGCGCAGAATGTACCGGTCATCTCGTATGATCGTTTGATCACTGGTTCAGCCAATGTCAGCTACTATATCTCGTTCGATAACGTCCAAGTTGGTAAGCTTCAAGCTCAGGCTTTGATGACCGCATTAAGCGGCGTAGCCAAACCGACCATTGTCATGATCAACGGCTCGCCGACCGATCACAATGCCTTGTTATTCAAGCAGGGCGCACACAGCGTGTTCGATCCCCTGGTAACCGCTGGAACTCTGACGATCGCCAAAGAATATGATACTCCCGATTGGAGCCCCGATCAGGCTCAGACCGAAATGACGCAGGCTCTGACCGCTTTGAACAACAAAGTGGACGGCGTTTATGCTGCGAATGATGGAACGGCTGGTGGTGCTTTTGCTGCTATGAAGGCCGCTGGCATTACAACCTTCCCGCCCATGACTGGTCAGGATGCACAGGTTGATGGTATTCAGCGCATTATCAGCGGTGAACAGTACGTGACCATCTACAAAGCTTTCCTGCCTGAAGCCAATGCTGCTGCCGATTTGGCTTACGATCTCGCTACCGGCACTGCTGTGCCCGCGAACATGGTGACTGGCACGACTAACAACGGTAGTGTCGATGTTCCTTCCATTCTGTTGACCCCAGTTGCAGTGACCAAGGCAAATGTGGAAACCACCGTCATCGCTGATGGTTTCTGGACAGTAGCCCAAGTCTGCACCTCCGACTTTGCCGCTGCCTGTGCAGCCGCTGGTGTGAAGTAGACATTCAGTGGAATTGAAGTAAAATCAGAGTGTAAATTTCAATAAAGCAACGGCAGGAAGCATATGCTTCCTGCCGTTGAGCTAGCAGAGGTATTATGCCGGAATCATCTTCTCAAGTTCCTATTCTTGAATTGCGCGGCGTCAGCAAACGGTTCGGCGCGGTGCAGGCATTGTCGAATGTAAATTTTGACGCGTATGCTGGTGAAGTGGTTGGTTTGGTTGGCGATAATGGTGCAGGAAAATCCACGCTGATTAAATGCGTGGCCGGCATTCATCCCGTTGACGACGGTGAAATCTGGTTCGAAGGGCGGAGAGTCCACATTCAGAATCCGAAGGACGCGTCCGATCTGGGAATCCAAACTGTTTATCAGGATCTGGCTCTATGTGATAATTTGGATGTAGTCGGCAATCTATATTTGGGGCGCGAGCAAACGAATCGTCTGCCGCTTGATGAAGTTACGATGGAAAAGCGTTCCCTCGAAGTTCTCCATAATCTTTCCGTTTCAATCCCTAGCGTTCGTACAATTATTGCTTCGCTATCCGGTGGTCAGCGCCAATCGGTTGCTATTGCGCGCGCTGTCATGTGGAATTCCAAACTTGTCATTCTGGATGAACCTACCGCAGCCTTGGGCGTTTTGCAATCCAAGCAGGTGTTAAAACTGATCCGGAATCTGCGCGAGCAGGGATTGGCGGTAATCGTCATCAGTCATAACTTGGTGGATATATTTGAAGCGGTGGACCGCATCAGCATATTGTATCTTGGCCGAAATAATGGCGTGTTCAATGTACATGGCACCAGCCAGGAGCAAATTGTAGCGGCAATCACTGGCGCGGAATTTGGAAGCAATAATCAGGAAACTGCACAAAGTAAACAACGCAAAGGAGGGTCGTCGCGATGAGCACCATGGCAAATGATCCGCGGCTTGTGTCGGAAGAATCCGGGAGTCTACTTCAAAGATGGTGGCGGCGCTTCCGTCAATCTGACTTAGGCCCGCTCCCAATTATATTTGGCCTTATTATCATCTCGCTCGTTTTCCAGCGCGCCAATCACATGTTTCTCTCGCCCCTCAATCTGACGAACCTGATGGCTCAGATTTCCGCACTGGGCACTATTGCTGTTGGCGCTGTATTGGTCTTATTGTTGGGCGAAGTGGATTTGTCCTTGGGTGCCGTGAGTGGCTTGTGTGCTGCGATCATGGGTGTGTTGAACGTCAGGTATGGTCTGCCAGGCCCTATCGCTGTGCTGGCGGGCTTGTTGGCGGGCCTGGCCGTTGGACTGTTCCAAGGGTTTTGGGTTACTCGCTTTAAAATTCCTTCGTTTATCATAACCTTGGCCGGTCAAATTGGCTGGGTCGGTGCATTGTTATTTGTGCTGGGCGAGACGGGCACCGTGAACCTGCGCGATAATTTTATCGTTGCTCTGGCAGGCACATTTCTCAAACGCGATGTGCATAACGGGGAATTATATTCGTGGATCGTTGGAATTCTTTTCATTGCGATGTTTGCCGCAAGCTTTATCTGGGACCGCCAGCGCCGTAAGAGCGCGGGCTTACAATTCAGATCTATTGGCGGCCTCATTTTTCAGATTGCTGTTGTGGCGGCGTTAGTGATCGGGACGCTGTTGATTACAAATGCCGATCGTGGTCTGCCCTCGGCGATGGTCTTCTTTATCGCCGTCCTAGTGCTTTTTGATTTCATTACTAAAAGTACGATCTTTGGCAGGCACGTTTATGCCGTGGGCGGAAATGTCGAGGCGGCGCGGCGTGCCAGTATCAATGTGAACTTTGTGCGCATCATGGTCTTTGGACTGGCATCCACGCTGGCGGCTTTTGGAGGAATCCTTGCGGCTTCTCGTTTGTTAGCAGTGAATCAATCCTCGGGTGGAAGTGACTTGCTTTTGGATGTAATCGCTGCCGCAGTAATTGGCGGCACCAGTTTGTTCGGCGGCCGCGGCAGTGTTTGGTCTGCTTTGCTCGGCGCGCTGGTAATTGGCTCGATTTCCAACGGCATGGATTTGCTGTCATTGGAATCACCAATTAAGTATATGATCACGGGCGGCGTTTTGCTAGCGGCTGTAACCATCGAAGCGGTTTCCCGTCAGCGCCGTGAAACCGCTGGACGTTAATGATTTTTGAGAACTAGGATATTGGATGTAAAATGGATACGGCGTTAGCCGTATCCATTTTTTTTTGAGGAGGAAATATGCAATATCGGTTGTTGGGACGAACCGGTTGGAAAGTTTCAGCTATTAGTTTTGGAGCGTGGGCAATTGGCGCGGATTGGGGTAAAGTCAATGACAAAGATTCGCTGGATGCGTTGCATCGCGCCATCGATTTGGGCGTGAACTTCATTGACACGGCGGATGTTTACGGCGATGGAAGAAGCGAACGCCTCGTCGCTCAACTGAAGCAGGATCGCCGCGAAAAAATTTTTATTGCCACTAAAGCCGGTCGTCGACTGGATCCGCACACGGCAGATGGTTATAACAAAAAGAACCTCACGCGATTTGTTGAACGAAGCTTAAAGAATCTAAGGACCGATGCAATTGACCTTTTGCAATTGCATTGTCCGCCGACTGAAGTATATTATCGTCCGGAGGTGTTCGGTGTTCTCGATGATTTAGTGGAGCAAGGCAAACTGCGATATTATGGCGTGAGCGTTGAGAAGGTGGAAGAAGCGTTGAAAGCCATTGAATATCCGAATGTGCAAACGGTGCAAATTATCTTTAACATTTTCCGTCAGCGGCCCGCGGAATTATTTTTTGAGCAGGCCAAGAAACGCAAGGTTGGAATTCTCGCGCGTGTCCCGCTGGCGAGCGGAATGTTGACCGGCAAGATGAAGGTGAACACGAAATTTGAATCCGATGATCATCGCAAGTTCAATCGTCACGGCGAGTCGTTTGATCGCGGTGAAACATTTTCCGGCGTGGACTATCGCATCGGCTTGGATGCTGTTGAAGAAATCAAACGGTTTATTCCGCAATCCATGACACTCACGCAATTTGCTTTGCGCTGGATTCTGATGTTCGATGCCGTAACGTGTGCCATTCCCGGCGCGAAGACGCCGGCGCAAGCGGAAGAGAATTTCAAAGCCGCGGATATTCCGTCGCTTTCAAAAGACACAATGTCCAATGTTAAAAAAATCTATGATGAACACATTCGCGAATTGGTTCATCACTATTGGTGAAAACGATGACCGACAAAATTTTACACTGGGGTTTGCTTTCGACCGCTCATATTAATCGCGCCTTGATACCACCGCTCAGAGCCTCGAAGCGAAATCAATTAATTGCTGTCGCTTCGAGGAGTCAATCCACCGCGGATAGTTACGCACGCGAATGGAAAATTCCGCGCGCACTCGGCAGCTATGATGCGTTGCTGAATGATCCCGAAATTGATGTAATCTATAATTCGCTCCCGAATAGTCTTCATGCCGAATGGACAATCAAAGCCTTGCGCGCGGGAAAACATGTGCTGTGTGAAAAGCCGATGGCATTGTCGCTTGCTGAAATAGACGCGATCAAAACCGCATCACAAGAAACTCATCGTGTTGCGATGGAAGCGTTCATGTATCGCCATCATCCGCAGACGTTGAAGGCGAAAGAATTGGTGGCGGATGGTTCATTGGGCAAGTTGCAATTGATCAAAGGCTCATTCACGTTTATGTTGACGCGTGAAGGCGATGTGCGGCTCGATACAGCATTAGGCGGCGGAAGCATTTGGGATGTGGGATGTTATCCGATCAGTTACGCGCGTTTGATCGCAGGCGCTGATCCGCTCGAAGTGTTTGGCTGGCAAGTAAGAGGTCAGACCGGAATCGATATGTCGTTCATCGGGCAGATGCGATTCGCGAATGAGGTCCATGCTCAGTTCGATTGCGGCTTCGCATCGCCTTTCCATTCGTTCATCGAGATCATCGGCACGGAAGGAACGTTGAATATTCCAAATCCATTCAAGCCGGAAAAAAAGGAAAAGATTTTTCTAACGCGTAATGGCAAAACAACACCGATTGAAATCAAGGGACAAGAACTTTACAGCGGTGAAGTGGAAGATATGGCGGATGCGATTTTGTCCGGCAAGCCGCCGCGCATGAGTTTGGATGATAGCCGCGGAAATGTTGCAACGATATTGGCGTTACTCGAATCAGCACAAAGCGGGAAAGCAATTTCTCTTTAAAAAGTAGAAAACTCAAAATGAAGCCAATCATCAAAACCCTCCTGCAACCCCTCGTGCGTTCTGCGATGGCGAAAAGAAATGTGCAATTTGAAGATGGCATCTACGCGGGGTTGTGTGGCTCAGGTTCTCCATTGCCGGATTTTCATCGCGTCGGTTCGTGCATTGCCGTGCTGGCGGGGAAACATTTCTTTGTCGTGGACGCGGGCGAGGGCAGTACCCGCAATGTTTTGCTGATGAACTTGCCGCTCATCCGGGCCGACGCGATTTTGTTAACTCATTTTCATTCGGATCACATCGCGGATTTGGGCGAGATGATGCTTCAACGTTGGGCGGGCGGCGGACACAAAACTCCAATTGATGTGATCGGACCGACGGGCGCGGAGCGCGTCGTGGAGGGATTCAATTTGGCATATCAACTCGATGCTGGGTATCGAGTCGCACATCACGGCGCTGAGACAATGCCTCTCGGAGGCGCGGGTGGAATCGCAAAACCGTTTGAATTATCCGCTGAGCCGAATGCATCGGTCGTTGTGTTTGATCAAGATGGGGTGAAGATCACGGCTTTCAAAGTGGATCATCGTCCCGTTGAACCTGCGGTAGGTTATCGCTTTGACTATAAAGGTCGTTCCGTGGTCGCGAGCGGCGACACGGTCTATTCGGAATCGCTGCTTGAATATTCCAAAGGCGCGGATGTTTTATTCCATGAAGCGTTGAATGCGGACATGGTTCAACTGATGAATGAGAATGCGGGCTTGGTAAATTCTCCATCGGCTAAAAAAGTGACGCATGATATTCCCAGTTATCACTCCACGCCGGAAGAGGCGGCGAAGATTGCTTCTGCCGCGGGCGTGAAACATCTCATCTATTATCACATCATCCCGCCGCTGCCTTCGCCGGTATTGAAGAACTTATTTCTTGGTGATGCTCAAAAATATTATGGCGGACCCATCACTTTGGGAGAAGATGGAATGTTGGTTTTCCTGCCCGCGAATTCGGATCGAATCGAAATCAAGAATGTTTTAAGGTAGTACGATTTTGGTGTTGATTTATTCAGCGCAAAGCGGGAGGGTCTTTGCCATTTGAAATTCCTTGATTTTTCCTAATGTAAAACGGAAGGATAAATTATATAAATGGATTCAAAGAATATTGTTTTAGATGGGTTATGTGGTCTGTTGGCATTTTGTTGCCTCATTTTGATTTTTGTCCGCCTTATTAAGAGGGTTATCAATAATGCGTTAGAGGCCGTACCTCGGATTAATGAAAATCTACGTAATGGGGCATATCGTATGGATAGTAAAACTACGCGCCGACTTATGATCTTGATCATCATCACTTGGATCTTAATTTTGCCGATGTGTGCTTTTATATTGATTCTTTTGATTTCTTTAGCTAACCCATCTTTGTTTTCCACTTCTATGAAGAGCATTATTAGCGTTTTAGGAATCACAATCTTCTTCGCGTCAGTTATAGCAGGTTTAATTTTAGCGATTCTCTTTAAGATGGGATTGGGTAAGTTTAATAAGTAGCTTTTTATTTTCTCAATTGACTTTCTCACATTCTTCGTCTACACTTTCATTATGTTAGCTCGTGTTTATTCCTGTGCGGTCATCGGTCTCGAAGGTGTCATCGTCGAGGTCGAAGTGGACACCACGAACGGTTTGCCCGGCACCGATATTGTCGGTCTGCCCGATAAAGCCGTGCAGGAGAGTCGTTCGCGCGTGCAATCGGCGGTCAAGAATGCGCGGCTTCGTTATCCGCGCGAGCGCATCGTGGTCAACCTGGCGCCCGCTTCCGTTCGCAAAGAAGGTCCCACCTATGATTTGCCGATTGCGGTCGGCGTGCTGTTGATGCAAAGCCTCATCCCGCCTAATGGTCTCGACGATGCGTTGGTGGTCGGCGAGTTATCTTTGGAAGGAACGGTTCGGCATTCACGCGGAATCCTGCCGATGGCGGCGACTGCGCGTCAAAATGGATTCAAACGAATCTTCGTTCCCGCTTCCGACGCGCCCGAAGCGGCTCTCATTCCCGATATCGAAGTCTACCCTGTCAGCTCTCTGCACGATCTCTATCTGCATCTGACGAATCAACAAACCATCCAGCCTCATCCGCATGTGGAAGCCGAATCTGTTTCCGGTTTTGCGCTAACGGACTTCCGCGAAATCAAGGGTCAGGAACATGTCAAGCGCGCCCTCGAAGTCGCCGCGGCTGGCGGACATAATGTGTTGATGATGGGTCCGCCCGGCGCAGGCAAAACATTATTGGCGCGTGCCATGCCCGGCATCTTGCCAGAATTATCTGTTGAAGAATCATTGGAGGTCACGCGCATTTATTCGGTCGCTGACGCGCTTCCACCGGAGATGATGATCCGCACGCGTCCGTTCCGCTCGCCTCATCATACGATTAGCCACGCGGGCTTAGTCGGCGGCGGCAACTGGCCTCATCCCGGAGAAATTTCTCTCGCACATCGTGGCGTACTTTTTCTTGATGAACTTCCCGAATTCGGAACGCGCGTGCTCGAAGTGATGCGTCAGCCGATTGAAGATAAGGTCGTGACGATTTCTCGCGCACAAGGTTCTTTAACATTTCCCGCTAACTTCATGTTAGTCGCCGCCATGAATCCGTGAGCGTGCAGTCTTCGAGTATGGCGGAAACGGAAGGGGAGAAGGCAGGCAAACTTTCAGGATCATTGAAGCGATAAGTAATCGTCACCACCGGAATATCTTTTTCTCCAACCTTATTTTTATTCACAGTAATAGACTTTACTAACGCAGATACAGCCTTGAATTTTTCCTCATAAGTTGCGTTCTCAATATTGCCTTGCAATGAAGCCAAGCGATCAGCCACCGATTGAATTTCTTCTTCCAATCGCTTTGAATTGCTCATCCGATTTTGCAATTGTTCTTTATAAACTTGTAGCGATTTCAGAGATGCTTTATTTTCACTAAGAAGAGCGTCCACTGATTCCGAATCTACTTCCTTACTCTTGATAGATAACTCAAGTATGTTTTTCTTCTGTCTTTCAATTTCTCGAATTTGCTTCTCAATTTCATCTAACGGCAAAATAACATCATTCGCATTTGTTGAATTATTTTCGCGCAGTTGATGAATTGCAACTTCTGGATTTTCGCAATAAAACTTTACATCTTCCCAAACCGCATCTTCAAGTTCGCTTGCTTTGAGATAAGGATTTTCGCATTTTGGCTTTCCAAGTTTCAAATAAGAATGACGACCATCGCAAACATAATACCGTTTCTCTTTGCCCTTTACATGATTGGTTCGATAATAGGTTCCGATAAAAGTCAGTCCGCAAAGTTCGCATTTGATAAGACCTCGAAGCAAATATTTTCTTGTCGGTTTATTATCCTGACTTATCCGATGACTACTCATAACTTGTTGAGCTTTTTTGAATACATCGGGCGTAACAATTGCCGGACACGTTGTCTTTATTCTATTCTCCGGTTTTCGCTTCTTGGATCGTTTTCCATATTCCCAAACACCCATATAAGCAGTATTCTTCATCATGTTGAGAATGCGACCTGCTCGCCAAATTCCCGCCGTATGCTCAGCCGCTCTTTTGCCTTTATAGAAAATCTTGCGACCATCTTTTTTATAACGTGTAGGAATTCCCATTGCATTGAGACGGTTAGCTATCTTGATCGTTGAAATCTGCTCATCCACTGTCCATGAGAAAATCAACTTGATAACCTTCGCTTCTTCATCGTCTACTTCAAGTGCTTTTGTCTCAGGATTGAATCTATACCCATATGCAATAATCCCGCCGGAGAACTGACCCCGCCTTATTGCTCGTTCCATACCATCAGACGTTCTTTTGATAATTTCCTGACGCTCTTTGGATGCAACCGCCGCTTCAATCTGAAAAATAAAATCATCCCATTTGAGAACCTTCTTGCTTTCTGCCGCCCAACATTCAATATCCGAATTCCCCATGTCCCGCAGGAAAAGCATCATCTCTAAAGAGTTACGCCCCAAGCGGTCAACATTGAAGACAAAAACACGAGATACCTTTCCCGCTGTAACAGCCTCTAACGCATTACGGAAACCCTCGCGATCAATTAGGTTGCCCGATTCTGCTAACTTCCAAATGTTGGCAGGCTCAATAATATAGCCCTGCTCACTAGCTAATGTTTGAATTGCAACCAGTTGTTTATCAGGGCTTGTGCCGTCCAATTGCTTTACGGTTGATACTCGAATAATAGCGCCAGCTTTATTCATGTTTACTTCCCTTTCTTGGTCGGCTATTATACGACTGATTTTTACAATCTGCATTTTTGTTTTCACGCCAAGCAGAAAAAACAGGAGATAGCTTTATCATCAGCTCATCAAATTCGATGGGCTCATAACGACGTACAATCTTGAATGCAGCCTCCTTTCTAGGCTTTCGAGTCTTCGCGCTATCCTTCATTCACTATCGTCTTCTTCTTCCAGTTCTTGCTCTTTCAGTTCAATCCATTGTTCTTCAATATCTTTGTACAAGATGTCATATTTATTGGTCTCCATTCTCTTCTTGCGACCTAGCGTTAGCAGCTTTGAAACATAACCATCCCGCTGGACATCGTGAACGATGCTCAAAGTCACTGCGACTGAATGCTCAAGCCATTCCTTCATTTGCTCAAGCCTGATTTCTCTTGGTGTAGTAACAATCGCGTTCGCGCGTCCAATGCCATTGACGAATTCATGCCACCACGCCGCATCAAAATCAACAAAATCCCGAAGGTGAGATATTGCAATAGGAAACCACTCGGACACATCAGCAGCTTTCAAAATTTGTTTCGCCACCAAGTCAGCCCGATCTTGTTTGAATTCCATTTCGAGCCGAGTAAAGCCGCGTCGGTCATAGACTCGGATCATTCTTTCAGACATTCGAGCACCGAAGTTAACGGTATGCGTTCCAATCTCGCCGTTATCTTTTTTCTCAAATGGCGATTCATGAACGGTCATTTTTTCACGCTTGGCTAATGAACGCACCTTTTCATCACTGATTGCATCTTTTACATTCTGCGGTGTAAACGGTACGTTATCAAATGCAAAATCTAGGCGCGTGTAGTGGTATCTATTTGTATAGTTATTCCGCAGCACATCATCAAAGCCTTGAAGTATTTTCCAATCAATAAGTTCGCAGGCTTGCCCGGGAATCTCAAAGTGAAAATACTCTACTGCTCCCTGATAAGGCATGTCATATAGCTTGAAGTCAAGCAGAGCCGTCCAGATTTCTTCAAAGCCCCGTCCTCCGTGACCCTTATTACTCAATTCTCCAAATAAACTCTTGAAGAACATTTCATAAAGCATGAAGCCATCTGTTTTTGAACCCTCGATAACCACCGAAAGCCAATGAATTCCATAAGTAATCTCAGTCATTCTCTCTCCTCCCTAATCTCCACTCCCCTATCAGTAGCGGGAGTGGCGGCGGCGACCCCGTCCGTAGACGTACGGGGACCCCCCGCCGCCCATCTCCCTTTACTTTGCTCCAGTTGGCTCATAGATTCACTGAGAGCCTTGCTTCTGGAATGTTGGGGCAACGACTTCACGAATAATGAGTTTGAAGCATTGCACAACCCGTCTTTTTCCCCAACCGCGTTAATTATGTTTGTTGGGATGTTTGCAAGAGCGGACAGAGTTGACTCCCTAACCCAAAGCTCTAATTGCGCTCGTCCCTCGCGCGCCGCTACCGCTCTTGCAAACGCACCAGTTAGCGCGCTCGATTGCGGAGTTGAGTAAAGACACAAAATAACAAGTCTGGGTTGCATACCCAGACTTATACCTAATAATTTTTAGTCAACTGACAGAGTTGATTTACGTTTTGTCAGTGTCTTTTTCCTCAGTTTTAGCTTTATTTATTTCCGCTTGTAATCGGAGCATCCTTCGATTCAAGGTTTCCTTCCGATTGGTAAACTCCGCGTCATACTCTAGATCGTCAATGGAATATATCATCGCTTCTGGATGACGCTCGATATCAATGCGCGTTATCTCTGCCAATTCCACACCTCGATTTTTCATAGACAAGTAGCCGGCAGTCTCTTTATCTTTTTCTGTAAATCTCGGAGCGTTTGGAAATTGACGTTTCATTTCTAGGTAAAAATCTTCCGCCATCTCATCCGGATCGTTGTATTCCAGCCCAATCGCAATCACGACCTTTTCATTGTCCGGCAATAATTTAACAGTAAACATCAAGTTGAATATTTCGGCAGGAATATCTACAGGGCGACCTGTTCTCAAATGTTCAACCAATCTCTTCGAGCCTTGTACATAAACTTGATGAATCATCTCAAGACCCTGTTTCGCGTTCAAGTTCAACGCATCAATGAATTTATCAGCTTCGCCTTCATTTGCGCCAAGCATGTCACTGGTTAAGACCGCCTTGATTTGCATACTATTATTTATAATACCTGTAAATATTTCAAGCCACTTATCCATTCCACTCTTTTTGATAACAGGTTCAAAAAACTCGACTAATCCTTTTTCGATATCTTGCCTGATGGCTTCCCAATCGTATTGCGGATCTGAATTAACTGCTTTCTTCGTCTCTTCATCTGCAATGGTAAGGTCGGGCAAATTATATTTTTGTCTGATACGCGTCAGCATCAGGTTCAATTCTTCAATGGATGGCAAGAGTATGCTTATAACTTCGCGTGCGGTCATAGTGCAGTATTATACTGCGTGCATAATGTTAGAATTGATAAGGCTTTTGAAATGAAAAAACGAAATGCGATTTACTACTTCGCAATTATCCTCCTCATCATCCTGTACTATATTGCCGAAGCAACAGCATACTTGGCATTGGCTTTTCTTCCCATTGTGTTTTATGGCTATTGGATAATTTCTAATTTGGCAGCAGATAAACAAGACCCCAATTAACAAAAGTTTTATCAAATGTCGCAGGGCATCATGCTTTGCGTGAACGGTTCGCCCGCACCCAACCACCGCGGCGACCGTCACGCCGTGAAGAACACACTAAAGCATCATGCCCTAGACGCTCATCGTAGCCGCAGAGCGCGCCTCGTTCGGTTGTCTTCGCTGGCTCCGTTCGCCTTGCGGTTCCACTTCCTCATTCCACTCTCTACGGCTGCTTCGCTCAAATTCAAAAAGCACACGCTCAGGATCGCCTCCGTTCCTTGCATTCGTCAAAGCACTTCACGCTTCGGCATTCCTACGCGGCGCTTCGCCGTCCCTCACTTCGGACGGGCGATGCCCTCGCACACTGCGAGCCGCTTGAAATATGTTAAGTCACATAAACTAACACTATTCTTGTACTGGTTTTTCACCAACAATTGCAACAAAGCGCGGATCATCGCGAAGCCATTGAAGATCAGGATCACCCCACGCCCATGCAGGATCAAACCCAGCGTTTTGCGCCGCTTTCTTTAGATATTCAAAAGCTATATCGAAATGATTGCAAACGCTTTCCAAACACGCTCGGTTATACCAATCATCCTCTGGAATAAATTTGTGTGCTTTATCAGTATAACTGGTTTGAATGCCTTTGCCCGATTGTTTATTAATCGAAGCAATCGCAAGATAGGGATTGAAATCTTCGGGATTGATCTCGATCATCTTTTCGAGCAGGGACATTGCATCTTCATTTCGATTGATTAACCGTAATAATAAAACAAGATTATTGTAGGCTGTAGCGTCCGACGGATTGAGTTCGATGGCTTTGCGATAGGCAGCTTCGGCTTCGTCGTAGCGTTTCAGATTTCTCAACAAAATGCCCAAGTTGTAGTAGGCTGTGGCGTACGACGGATTGAGTTCGATGGCTTTGCGATAGGCAGCTTCGGCTTCGTCGTAGCGTTTCAGATTAGAAAGCAATATGCCTAAAACATTGTGTCCATCAGGGTCTAGTGGATTCAGCTTGACATATCGAACAATTAATAAATGCGATTGCTCAAATTGACTCTCGTAATAACATGCTGTTGCAAGCCCGTAAAGAGAATTGCTTATTTTTCTGTCTGAACTATTTAATAATAATTGCGTCAATTGCTTATAATAAGACGCCCACGAAAGAGAGTGTTTTTTGACTTCGATTTGTCCATCACTTGGCGTGATTTTGCTTTCCGTGTGGCGCAAAATATTTGTTTCTTGTGTAAGATAACGCAAGGCGCGCCAAATTCTCCTCCTGTGCATGAATTTTTGAAAACTACTTTCTCCCCACACGAGCAGGGCAACGG
>JBAUMB010000150.1:0-2744 GCA_049578465.1 Anaerolineales bacterium | reverse complement strand
GCAATAATCCGGAGTTCATGCGTGAAGGGTCGGCGGTACACGATTATAGGAATCCTCCCAAGACAGTGATAGGAGAGCTCGACTGTGAGAGCGGCGATGTCTTGGCTTCACTTTACGCGCACTTGGATGCGCCTATGATACGAACGGATCTGGAAACGGCTGAAATGGTTAAGTATGTCGATAACTGCTGGCATGCGCTCAAGATCGGCTTTGCAAATGAAATAGGCAATCTAGGTAAGGCTTTATCTCTTGATTCTCACCGCGTAATGGAGATGTTCTGTCAAGACACAAAGTTGAACATCTCAAAAGCATATCTCGTCCCAGGTTTTGCTTTCGGCGGATCGTGTCTGCCCAAAGACCTCCGCGCGCTGACATACAAGGCAAAGAGCTGCGACGTGGAGCTCCCAATCATTTCATCCATTTTGCCAAGCAATGAGATGCAGGTGAAGCGTGGGCTGGAAATCATTATTGGAAAAAGGAAGAAGAAAGTTGGGGTCTTGGGGTTCAGCTTCAAGGCTGGCACGGACGATCTACGCGAGAGCCCGGTGATCGAGATGATCGAGCGACTGTTGGGCAAAGGATTTGACTTGCGCATCTATGACAGGAATGTAAACATTGCGAGCCTGGTTGGTGCAAATCGCGATTTCATCTTGAACAAGATTCCACATGTGTCCCGCCTGATGGTCGAGAAAATGGATGACGTTCTGGAATTTGCAGAGACGATAGTAATCGGAAACAAGGATTCCGAATTCCGATGCGTGACGAACAAGGTTCGGCCGGATCAGAACATAGTTGATTTCGTTAGGATTACGGACGGAAGAAGTGAAAATGGATATGATGGCATCTGTTGGTAGAGTTCCTCATCGTTGACGCGAAATCTAACTTGGCGAGCGCATTCAGAATATCGTGCGGGCGCAACACCGCAAATGGACATAGAATGTGAGTGATAGTTAATCGCGTTGTCAGAGCGTGGATCTATATATGAGACTGGCTCATCGATGCAAGTGTGTCATGAGGATGGGGCAGGAAGTATCGACAGCTAAGTGGTAAAGGTGGATCGGGCCGTTGTTTAACGGCAGATCATTACAGGACGACACGACTCAAGTCTCGATCGAGAGTCAACGCGGCCGGTGGCGAACTCCGGCGTCGTTTCGCAGCCTGGTCAAAGAATCCTGGAAATTGCGATGGAACGAAGTTTTGTCTACCCTAACTGAGAACATCTCGGTTCAACCAAGCAGCCGCGAAGCCTTGCAACCGGTGAGAGTGGCTTTACTGACGGGCGGCATCGACCGACCGTACGCTTGTGAACTGGCTAGATCACTTGTCGCTCGAAACGTGATTCTTGACGTCATTGGCAATGAAGTCGTCGATAGTCCGGAATTGCACGGCACGCCGAATTTACAGTTTGTAAATTTGTGGCCCGATGGAAGCGTAAACGCAAGTCTCTTTACGAAGTGCTTGCGGATTGCCCGCCACTATTTGTCATTGCTGAGATATGCGGCCACAGCGCAGCCGCCCGTCTTTCATATTCTTTGGAACAGCAAGATTCAACTCCTTGACAGGACGTTGCTTATGCTTTATTACAAGGCGCTCGGGAAAAAGGTCACTCTGACAGCGCACAACGTGAACCAGGCAAAGAGAGATGGGAAAGACTCCTATCTAAATCGCCTTACGTTGAGAATCCAGTATCACCTGACGGATCACATATTTGTTCACACAGAGAGAATGAAAAGTGAGTTGGTCGGGGACTTCGGAGTTGCGGCACAGCGCGTCACCGTCATACGGCATCCATTAAATGACGCGTTTCCAGATACGAACCTGACCGTCGCTGGAGCTAAACGCCGACTGGGGATTGGGCAAGACGAGAAGGCAATTCTCTGCTTCGGCAGGATCAAGCCTTACAAGGGTATTGAGCATCTGCTAGCGGCGTTTAGGCAGCTTGCAGCCGGGGACTCTGGCTATCGACTTGTTGTGGCTGGCGAAGTGCAGAAAGGAAATGAGGCGTATCTAAGCACGCTGACACAATCTGTTGCACGAGAGTTGGAACAGGGACAGATTCTTTTCAAGACCCAGTTTATTCCTGATAAGGAGATGGAGGTCTATCTGAAGGCCGCCGATGTTCTTGTCCTGCCCTACAATGAGATCTTCCAAAGTGGGGTGCTCTTCTTAGGATACAGCTTTGGGCTACCTGTGATCGCGACCGACGTCGGGTCGTTTCGTGAAGAAATTGTAGAAGGCGTAACAGGTTATGTGTGTAGGCCTTCTGACCCATCTGATCTTGCAGCAAAAATTGAAGAATATTTTGGAAGTGACTTATACCGAAACCTGGCCACGGGGCGTCAGATGATTCGCAAGTATGCCGAAATTCATCATTCATGGGGGGCTGTGGCTGACTTGACTCGGAACGTCTACGCACAACTGCTAAGGGGTAACGCTGCATGAAGCCTCTAAGACCAGTTTCCGCCCCTGGGTAAACCGCGGAGCAGTGGATTGTTGACCAGTGATCTGGCGCAGTGGTTCTTCGCGGCTGTGAACAAGCAGGGAAAAGGCTTGATATCCGACACGCACTTTGCAGTGGAAGGCACGTGAATCCAGGCTTGGGCCTCGCAGACGAGTGTTCGCTTGAAAGAGGCTTCAGATGGCCATAACGAAACTAATCTCTACTGCAAGATCCGCTCGGACCAGACGCACGAACCGAACACTGATCCGGCACCGAGAACTCATGGTTTAACCATTACGAAAAC
>JBAUMB010000149.1:0-1738 GCA_049578465.1 Anaerolineales bacterium | reverse complement strand
ACTAATACTACAACAAACACTCCCTTATCGCATCCATCGACCGGGGAGTGTTGCTCTCCGTCACTTGGGGGAGGCTGCATCAGAAGCGCAATATAAGCCAATAGGGATCCACCAGAGTTGCGAGAATCCCCCAAACCGATCCAAGCACGATCCCCGCGATAACGTCTCTCGGATAATGCACACCGACATAGATGCGTGTAAAACCAACTAGAGCGGCAACCGCATACAGGGCGATAGATTCGCCCATTCCTAATTGGAAACCATGGATGATCAGAGTCGTTAGAAAAAATGTTTGTGCGGTATGACCACTGGGAAAGGAGTCGCCTTTTTCCCGGCGGCCGATGACGCGTGTCTTATCAAGCATAAAAAATGGACGCTCGCGATCGGATAACGTTTTAATCGTTTCCACCAATAACCAGAGCGTAAGAATGCCAAAGACGATCTCAATTGCTAGACGGCGATAGTTCAATATAAAAAGAAGTAATGCAAAGATGAATGCGGCTAACATATTACCGAGCTGTGTTGCGAGCTCCATGAAGCGATCTAGCCATCTGGGATAGCCGCGCATGTTCAATAGCATAAAGACGCGGGTATCCAAACGTTGACCAGCGGACCAAATCAAAGACAACGTCACTAAGGCAAAAAGGAAAAGCAAAACGATTAGTTCTCGCTGGTTACTAAAAGCTAGTGACAGTGAGGCGCGTAACTCAACCGGTAACCAGAGAAAAAACAGCGCAAGTCCTATTAGAAGAACTGTCAGAAAAATAGGTCTCCGTCTATTGGCGGACCAAACAGAAGCCTCGTGTGAGCGCGGCGGCAAAGGCGTTTGTTCAGAATTGTTAGTCATTGATTGTTATCTTTGAATCTATGGACTTTAGGTTGCCGACTGTCCAGTGAGGGCCGAGCCAGCTATCACGGTTAGAGCACGTGGATAGATATGAACCGATAATGAACCCTCGCCAAGCAGGATGCCATCAGCCAGCACAGGCATATGCGGAGTCGAACGGATTCTCACATGTTTAACGTGATAATGCTTAATGCCAATGTCTTCAAAATGTCCAATTTGAGATAGCATCGCATATGAGATCATATTCAGTTTGCTCATATCCGAAAAAGTGAACACGTCCAAACGGCCGTCCTTGAAAGATACGTTCGGAGAAATCTGGAAGTGCGGTCCGAGAAATGGCATATTTGAAATCACCAGCATATGCGCGGATGTATCGAGTTTCCTGCGCCCGTCATAGACCATACGCAGACGCGAAGGTGTTGCGGATACAAATGTTGATAACAATTCCCCAATCATGGTTAGCTTGCCGTGTTGGATATCATCCGCGAGCGGATATAAATCCGAGATGAGACCTAGCGCCGCGGCTTCCAGAAACCAGTGACGGGAATGTCCGTAGTGGACTCGTCCAACATCAATTTTTAATCGGCGACCTTTTCGCAATAAGTAAACTGAATTCGCAATATCTCCGGTAATCCCCAAGTTAAAAGCGACGTTGTTTCGTGTGCCGATAGGGATGATGCCAAGGGCCGCATCACTTCCGACCATAGCTCCTAGAATGCTATCGATAGTACCGTCGCCACCCGCTACAACTATCAGCTTGATTCCGGATTTGATTGCGATATGTACTACCTCTTCAAGCTCGCTATCCGGACGCACAGAATAAACCTCGGGCAAAATCTGCTGATCCTGCATCTCTGAAAGGATACTAGCAAGTTGTTGAGGCGATTCTTC
>JBAUMB010000148.1:0-3738 GCA_049578465.1 Anaerolineales bacterium | reverse complement strand
TCTGAATATATGTCGGATAAGCCCTGCCCCACTTGCAAGGGTCAGCGGCTGCGGCCTGAAGCCATTGCCGTAACTGTTGGCGGAGTTAACATCATCGAAGTGACGGGATGGCCTGTGGTTAAAACATTGGATTGGATCAGCGACATCAACGGAAAAAAATCGCCGCTAACCAATCGCCAAAAAGCAATTGCCGAACGCGTGATCAAAGAAATCAAATCACGGCTTGGATTCCTTGTTGATGTTGGGCTTGATTATTTAACATTGAATCGTTCGGCCGGATCGCTTTCAGGCGGCGAAGCGCAACGCATTCGACTCGCAACCCAAGTCGGTTCGCGTTTGGTAGGCGTGTTATATGTCCTCGACGAGCCTTCCATCGGATTACATCCGCGCGACAACACACGCTTATTGAATACGCTCAAAGGCCTGCGCGATCTCGGAAATACCGTATTGGTCGTTGAACACGATGACGAAACGATTCGCGCCGCAGATTGGATCGTCGATCTGGGACCCGCGGCCGGTGAACACGGAGGCCGCATCATCGCGGAAGGAACGCCGGATGAAATCATGGCGCATCCGCACTCATTGACCGGCGCATATTTATCGGGGCGCAAGCAGATCGAAATCCCGAAGAAGAGGCGTGAAGGAAACGGCAAACATCTTACGATCATCGGAGCGCGCGCCAACAATCTCAAAGACATCACGGTTCAAATCCCGCTTGGAGAATTGGTTTGCATCACGGGCGTATCAGGAAGCGGCAAATCGACGTTGATGACCGATATTTTATACAACGCGCTGGCGTCGAAGTTAATGTTCGCACACACGTCGCCGGGCGAACATCAAAAGATCGAGGGCATCGAACATCTCGATAAAGTCATTGACATTGATCAATCTCCGATTGGCCGGACGCCGCGCTCCAACCCCGGAACCTATACCGGCATGTTCGATGAAATCCGAAAGTTATATGCCGAGCTTCCCGAAAGCAAAGTGCGCGGCTACAAACCCGGACGATTTTCCTTTAACGTTCACGGCGGGCGCTGCGAGGCTTGCCAGGGCCAAGGTGAATTGCGGATCGAAATGCAATTCCTGCCCGATGTGTATGTGCCGTGCGACGTGTGTCATGGCAAACGATTCAATCGCGAGACTTTGCAGGTAATGTTCCACGATAAATATAATATCGCCGATATACTCGACATGACCGTTGATCACGCGCTTAGCGAATTCTCTGCTTTTCCGGCAATGATGAATCGATTGACTTTGTTACAGGAAGTTGGATTGGGTTATGTGAGGATCGGGCAACCCGGCACGACCTTGAGCGGAGGCGAAGCCCAACGCGTCAAACTGGCGAAAGAACTTTCGCGTCGCGCCACCGGCCGGACCTTATACGTTCTCGACGAACCCTCGGTCGGACTCCACGCCGCAGACGTGCACAAGCTGATCGAAGTCCTGCAGAGATTAGTCGATGCCGGCAACTCTGTGTTGATCATCGAACACAACCTCGATATCATCAAAGTCGCTGACTGGCTCATTGATCTCGGTCCCGAAGGCGGTGACCGCGGCGGTGAACTCATCGCGGAGGGCACTCCGGAACAGGTCATGAAGATGAAAGGCTCGTACACCGGACAATTCTTGAAAGAACATTTACAACATTTCGTCAAATAGATTTCATCATAGAGGCACAGCAACGTTGTGCCCATACAATTACGTTTCCCTAAATCTTCAAAGTTCAGGTAGAATTATTCAACGCGCTGATGTCCCATCAGCGCGTATAGAGGAAAATGCAAATGGAAAATAAACCACCTACCAGCAGTGTCATTGCGTCTTATCGCAAGCGCCGTCAGCGCACCAACATCATATTTGTGTATGGCGCGGCGGGACTGCTTGTTTTAGCAGGTTTGATTCTGGTGATCATTTGGCTTACAAGCCCAAGCCAGCCTCTGACGTCATTATTTGCAACTAAAACCCCAACGCCGACCTTGACGTTTACTCCAACCGATACGCCCATTCCAACCGATACGCCAACCGTCACGCCGACAGCCACCGTAACGTCGACATCTACACCATCTGCTCCATTCAACTATACGGTTCAAGAGAACGATACGCTGGAGAGCATCACAACGAAATTCAATTTGGGCAATAACGGTATCTTGCTGATTCTACAAATCAACCCGAGCATTGATCCAACCACACAAATCATTCATGTCGGAGATGTGATTCTGATCCCCAATCCGGGAATGCAGTTATTTACTTCCACGCCAATTCCTGCCAACGTGCGGTCCGGTACAAATGTTCCTTATACTGTAGAACAAGGCGACACACTGGCCGGCATTGCTTCAAAATTCAATAGCACAACGGATGCCATCGTCACAGCCAATAATTTAGCGGATCCCAATTCAATCCAAGTCGGACAAATACTCCAGATCCCTGTAAACATCGTCACACCGACTGCTACGCGTCTGCCAACGAGCACACCGCGTACTCCCATTCCAACGGATACGCCGTCTTTCACTGCCACCCCATAAATTAAGAAACTGGGTTTCGATGAGAAATCCAGTTTCTTTTTCTAGACAAAACGGACTCTATCATGTACAATACCGCTTCACTTGGTAAGTTCATTTTGTTGGAGGAAACACTTTGGCTAATATCAAATCTCAAATCAAACGCAATCGACAGAACGAGAAGCGTCGTTTGCGGAACCGCGACTTTCGCGGCGCGGCGCGCACTGCCGTAAAAGATGCGCGCACCTCATTAGAAACCGGACAAGATTCAGCGGCTTCCGTTACTGCGGCGATCAGCGCGCTGGATCAGGCCGCGCGCAAAGGCGCCATTCATCCGCGCAACGCGGCTCGACGCAAGGGACGTTTGATGAAGCATTTTGCCGCGCTCGGCTTGCAGACGAAGAGCGCCGTATCCGAACCCGCCGCGCCGGTTGCGGAAAAGAAAGAAGTCGAAAAGAAATCTGTGAAGGCTGAAAAAGAATCCAAGCCTGTAAAGGAAGAAAAAACAAAGGCTGAACCGAAGAAATCAGCCGCAAAGTCCGCGGAAAAGAAAACAGCCGAAAAGAAATCCGCTGCGAAAAAGACGACAGAAAAAAAGTAATTCGATAATTTTAAAATCGGGAGCATTTGCTCCCGATTTTGTTGCCTGCTTTTCCTAAAATTCAAAGAAGATGGAGAGGGTGTTTGATATAATCCAAATATGTTTGAACACGAGCAACAAATCATTGAAGCCAAGATTCAAGAGTTCTGCAAGCAAAACGAAATTCAGATCGCCGAGCTTAAATGGTCACCGATTCCATTTAGCGGCGAATGGGGAATCTCCACATCTTTTTTTGGGACAGCCGCGCTTGAAGCGCGGGCCGGAAAAAAGATTCAGGTGCCAGCGCGCGCCCAAGAAATCGCAGAGCAAATCAAAAGTCAGATTGGGAGCGTGGAAGGCATCAGCCGCGTGGATGCGATCAAAGGTTATCTCAATCTTTATTTTTCGACATCCGAATATGCGCGCCGCGTGGTAGATGAAGTGCTCGCGTCAAACGCGGACTTTGGACGGGGCGCGCCAAAAAGCGAGCGCATCATGGTTGAGTATGCACAACCCAACACGCATCATTCATTCCATATCGGTCATCATCGAAACACAATCCTCGGCGAAGCGCTGGCACGCATCGTTGAGTTTGCAGGCTTCGATACGATCCGCGCATCATACCCCGGCGACATTGGTCTTGGTGTGATTACTATTCTGTGG
>JBAUMB010000147.1:0-6166 GCA_049578465.1 Anaerolineales bacterium | reverse complement strand
AAGTCGTTGATCGTTGCATTTCTGGATGCGCGTTATATTGGAAATGATTCTGGCGGCGAAAGATTGGCAAGACGAGTCAAAAAAATTCATAAGATGGAAAACGGCGAGTCCGTTTTATAGAGGTATCAATGTCAACTCCTATTGAAAAATTAACTTCCCTTGGACAATCCCTTTGGCTGGATAACATTCAGCGGCGACAATTGGAGAACGGCGAACTCAAAGCCATGATCGAACGCGGTGACATCCGCGGCATGACTTCGAATCCATCTATCTTCAATCATGCGATCTCAAAATCAACTGATTATGACTCAGCGCTTGTGCCGCTGGCATGGTCCGGTTGGGACGCCGAAAAAATATTTTGGGAACTTGCGATCGAAGATATCCGCGCGGCTTGCGATTTATTCAGTCCGCTTTATGAAGAGACGAATGGCGGCGATGGTTATGTCAGCATCGAGGTCAGTCCGATGATTGCGCATGATACCGAAGCGACAGCCGCTCAGGCCCAGCAACTTTGGGCGCGTGTGGCTCGACCGAATCTCATGGTCAAAATCCCGGCGACGAAAGAGGGCGTGCCGGCCATTCGACGCGCAATTGCCGTAGGTGTCAATGTCAATGTGACTTTGATCTTTTCGCTTAAGCGTTATGCCGAGGTGATGGATGCATATCTCAGCGGGTTGGAGGATCATCTCGCCGCAGGACATTCCATTGATCACATTGCATCCGTGGCTTCGTTTTTTGTTTCGCGCGTCGATACAAAAATCGATCCCAAGCTTCCAGATGGTTCTTCTTTGCGCGGTCAAGCCGCGATTGCAAATGCCAAACTTGCGTACGATGAATTTATAAAAACATTTGTCGGTCGCCGCTGGGAAAATCTTAAGGTCAAAGGTGCGGGTGTTCAGCGTCCGTTGTGGGCAAGCACCAGCACAAAGAATCCCGCGTATCCTGATACGATCTATGTCGATAATTTGATCGGACCGGAAACCGTCAACACGGTTCCGCCAGCCACGCTCGATTCGTTCCGCGATCACGGTGTTGCTTCGATCACAATAACTCGTGACCTTGATAAATCACAAGACGCGCTTACGCAACTTGAAGCCGCAGGAATTTCCATGGATCAAGTTACACAAGAATTAGAAGATGAAGGAGTCAAAGCGTTTGCGGATGCGTTCGTTCAATTACTCGCGACGATTGATGGAAGACGAAAGAACGCCGCTTCTGCTCTGGGACCTTTAGCGAATTCCGTTTCCAAGCGCATATCTCAACTCCAAGCGGATTCCGTTCCCGCGCGTTTATGGAATCATGATCCAACGCTGTGGACAAAAAATCCTGCGGGTCAAGCTGAAGTCAAAATCCGCATGGGCTGGATGGACTCGCCTGATAAAGCGCGTCAACGCTTGAAAGAATATCAAGCCTTTGCAAAAGAAATTCGCAAAGAAAAAATAGATCGGGTTCTGGTTTTGGGCATGGGCGGATCATCGTTGACTGCGGAAGTATTTAGTTCACTGCTTGCCGCGGCCAATATAGAAGTTCCATTGTCTTTAGCGATTCTAGATTCAACCGATCCCGCGCAAGTGGCAAGAGCCGCGCAAGATTACCCGCCGGAAAAAAGTTTATATATTGTTGCCAGCAAATCCGGTGGAACAGCCGAAGTGATGGCGAACTTCAATTACTTTTGGAAGTTAAGTAAAAAAGATGGTTCACGTTTTATTGCCACATCCGATCCCAACACATCGTTGGAAGCATTAGCTCGCAAACGCGGATTCAGAAAAATATTTTCCGCCGATCCAATGGTTGGTGGTCGCTACTCCGCGTTGACAGACTTTGGTTTGGTGCCTGCCGCGTTGCTGGGTATGGATTTGAATCGTCTGCTCGATAAGGCGGAGTGGATGAAACTTCAATGCGGCGAACACATTCCGGCGGCGCGCAATCCGGGTTTGGCGTTGGGAGCTGTCTTAGGTGAGTCGGCGCTCGCAGGCCGCGACAAGTTGACGATTCTGAGCGATGCGCCCTTATCTGCATTTGCAGGATGGATCGAGCAAATCATCGCCGAGTCGAGCGGCAAGAATGGAAAAGGAATTTTGCCGGTTCCGCTGGAGCCGGTCGGCGATGTAAAAGTTTATGAGAATGATCGTTTATTTGTTTATCTGCGTCAAACCGGCGAATTGGATTCGTTAATGAAATCCTTGCAAGAAGCCGGACATCCGGTGATTGACTTTGCGATTGCCGATCTGTATGATGTGAGTGCGGAGATATATCGTTGGGAGATTGCGACTGCAATTGCATGTTCGATTATCGGCGTCAACGCCTTCGACCAGCCGAACGTGGAATCGAGCAAGAAGATCACGAAGGCAAAAATTGCTGAGTATCAAAAGAAAGGCAAGCTCAAAGAGGGCAAAGCTGTTTGGAAAAAAGATGGCGTGATGGTATTCTCGCCTTCGAGCGTAAGTGGCGAATCATTGAAAACGATTTTGAATGGATTTTTGGAGAAAGCAAAACCGAATGGTTATGTTGCTATCAATGCATATCTGCCGCGCAATGCGGAAATGACTGATACATTGCAAAATTTACGCGTTGCGATTCGTGCAAAAACAAGCAACGCGGTAACCGCCGGATTTGGTCCGCGCTTTCAACATTCAACCGGTCAATTCCATAAAGGCGGACCGAAGAATGCACTATTCATTCAAATCACGGCTGAGCCGGAAAAAGACATCAATATCCCCACCGAAGGTTTGACTTATGGCACCTTAATCCGTGCACAGGCATTAGGCGATTACGAAGCATTGATCGAAGCAAAACGAAAAGTGTTACGTATACATTTACCAAGCGCAAACGATATATCTTTATTTTTGGATGCTTTGAAATGACAAACCTATCTCAACTCAAATGTGTCGCTTGCCGCGGCGGCGAACCGACTTTGACCGAAGCGCAAATCATCGAAATGAAGCCGCAAGTGGCCGAATGGCAAATCAGGGAAGTGGATGGAGTCAAACGGCTGGAGCGCGTTTTCAAGCTCAAAAACTTTGTTGAAGCATTGGCTTTTACCAATAAGATAGGCACTATTGCGGAAGAAGAAAGTCATCATCCATTGATCGTAACGGAGTGGGGCAGGGTGACGGTGTAATGGTTGACGGAACACCAATTCGTTCGGGACCATTATCTAAAACACATTGGGTGTATACTACCTTTTCGTGATTTTCTATTGCAAATATTACACGGACATCGAGTGCATCAATAATCTGCCTTTTGTATGAGGGATCATTTTGGGCAGAATTCAAGCCTTTACGAATCCGTTTTGCAAATTCATAAATGTTCTCAATTTGCTTTGGCGTAAGTGTAGCCCTCTCAAGTGCAGCTTGAATATTTGCTCGTTCTCGTTCAAGGGCTTTTATTGCTTCCTCTAATCTATTTTTGCGATCAATCAATACTTCTTTTGGAAATTCGCCACCCATATATAGGTCAATCAGACGTGCTAATTGGCTTTTGTTGTCTTCAAGCATCTCCTCAGCGATCTTGAGACGCTCTTGTAGCGGGCTTGATTCTTTCTCGTTCTGAACCAAGCGATTGTTCAACCCCTCTTGTAATGATTCCGGGTTGGTCAAAAGCTGAACCACCCAATCCCATACAATTCGATCAACTATTTCAACGCGAAATGATGGCATGTTACATTTCTTAGCCAATCCACCTTTGTGAATAGCTAGGCATCGATAATATCGAATATTATGCATAGTGTGTGCTTCGCCATTGAATGAGGCTCCGCAGTGCCCGCACTTCATACGCCCTGAAAGCAAGTAGGTGCTTTTACGGTGTAAAGCCGCATCAATCTTATTCTGCTTACTTCTTTCTTGGACTTTTTGCCAGGTAGTCTGGGCTACTATTTCTGGGACACTCACTTTAATCAAGTCACTGCCCTTGCCAATGCCATTTGTTTTTCTCTTTCCGTAAGTCCAGATGCCTTTGTATACTTCACTCGCTAAAATATTGCCCAGCTGGCCCTTGCTCCATTCTGCATAACCGCGTTTTTTGTACCCTCCCTGTTCGGGATTTGTATCTAGCCGTGTGGGAACTTTCATTTGAGTCAATCTTCGTGCTATTTCACGGAGCGAGACCACCTTGCCGTCAGTATCTCCGAACGCATACCAATCGAAGATCATGCGTACTATCCGAGCCTCCGGCTCAAATATTTTTAATTTCCATTTGTGATCAACCTCTATTACTTTGTAGCCGTAAGGAGGGCGCGACGTTCCATTGGTCATCACGCTACCAGACTTAACCTTTAATCGTTTACCGCGCTCTATCCTCTCTCGGATTTTTTCACGCTCGTATTCTGCAATGACAGCCCGAACATGCTTCATCAAATTGCCTTCGGGCGTGTCTGGATATTTGCCAAGTACATACTCAATGCTTACACCTTCACGCCTCAACCATTCCTCGACAATTAGTTGCTTAGCCAGATTTCGGGATAAGCGATCTACTTCGCGCACTACCAAGATATCAAAGGCTCTCTCCGTTGCCCATTGAAGCACTTTGCCCAACTGCTCTAATTCAAAAGATGCACCACTGGCGCCACGGTCATCCTCCGCCAATTCTGCTAGGATCGTATATCCTTGGCTATTGGCGTATTCTCGGCACATTTCGAGTTGCCCTGCAAGATTACGCCCCTCCTTGCTTCTGTCATCTCCTGAAACTCTTGCATAGGTTATTGCTCTTAAGGTCATAGTTCTCCTTTTCCTTTTTTCGCAAATGAACTTAAACATGGCCGCGCCGGGAGCGGCCACGTTTCTATCACTTTGCTTGTTCCACTTGTTGCTTCCCGAACCTCTCAATATCATCGATCAGCAACTCTCCCAAAAACAATAAACGTTCTTCAGGTGTTAGCGCTAATCGATCTGCAACATCGAACAACATTAGCCCTACGGGAACCGTGATGTTAAGTAGGCTTTCGCCTTCTGCAATCCGTTCCCATGTTTGCCGAAATTCTGCAAGTGCTTGTAACCTATTCAATTGATTAGCTTGGCTGCGATTTACAATCGGTACAGAAGTTTGTAGAGTCATCGGTCTCCTTTAGGGCAGCCTGTAATCTTCCCGGCAAGAAAGCAGAATGCCCCGGTAGAATCCCACCAGGGCGTTTTTAAAAAAGAGACTGATTGGTATAATGCAATCAGCCCGTCCGCCGCCTGCTCGGTGGGTTGGGCGAGGGGTTGCGTTGTGCATCAACACCGCGCAACCCCGTTATAAAGGGAAATTGTGTAGCAACTTACTACATAATTATACTACGATTTTAGCTTTTGCTAGGTAATTTCTTTGGTCCGTGACGTCGGTCTTCCGAACTCCTGGCCTTCGAAAGAAATGCAATCATGGATAAATGGTTCACTTGCCAAAGGATGCCAAACTTGCGACCCGTTATTTCACCATTTCTGAGTAGCCGACGAATATGCTCCTCGTTGTAGCCGCTAAGTTTTGCTGCCTGACCGACCGTGATCCATTTATAAGCATTTGTCATTGAACCGATTCTCTTCCCGTATTATAACTTGCCATGGGGGATATTGTGTTTTCAAGGTACTGGTTTATTGAGTGCTAGTGTGTTGGATGGATTGCTTATTCTTTGATTCCACTTTTCTTCGCCTTGGCTTGGCTGGGCTGACGATACGCTTTTCAATCATCTCTTGCGATAGGTTAATCGACAACGTTGACTGTTTTTCTTCTTCATCAGCCAGCGAGATGAGGAGGGCATACACTTTCGCTAATATCCGCCGTCTTTCTGCATCTTGGTCAACGCTGGTTAGGGGAGAAGACGAGGTCATTCGTTCTCCTTCTTCGCAGAATCTTGCAATAGATTCGATAGTGCATGTGATTTCTGTAATGCTTCGTGATTGGTTTCTCCATGAACCGGTGCGTTTTCTGAATTTAAATTAAGGGAAGTGCTTTTTCTTTCAAACCCGATATTTGCGCGCGGGAGTCGATCTAGATTCAATAATTTAAGCTCATCTTGAATTTCTTTTATGGGGTCAACTAATTTTGCAAGATAAATCGTGACGGTCATAAATTTCTCTTCTTTAGTTATTTCCGAAACCTAATTTAATAAAAGGTAACGGAGCATATCTTCCAATCGTACATTTGATTTCACAACGAATTTCAAGCAATTCCTGCGAATGGCTGTGTTTTACTC
>JBAUMB010000146.1:0-19384 GCA_049578465.1 Anaerolineales bacterium | reverse complement strand
ACAATCGTCGTTTTTCCCGCGCCGGTGGGACCGACAATTGCCACTTTTTCCCCATGTCGCACGGCGGCGGAAAAGTCATGGATAATTAACGTATCGGAATCATAACCGAAAGCCATATGTTCGAAAGACACGTTACCAATTGCCTCGCTTACAGACGCAAGACTATGGTCCGGGCTCTCTTCCGGTTCATCGAGAAATTCGAACACGCGTTCCGATGCGGCGATGGTCTGCTGGAGTGTATTGGATATGGATGCAAGCTGGGTGATCGGCATCGTAAAATTTCTCGTATACTGGATGAATGACTGGATATCGCCGATTTCAATAACCTTTTTCACTGCCAGATACCCACCCAGAATGCAAACGACGACGTAGCCGAGATTGCCAACAAACTGCATCATCGGCTGCATGATGCTTGTAAAAAACTGCGACTTCCATGCACTATCACTCAGCATTTCGTTGATCACGTAGAAGCGTTCGATGGAATCAGATTGCTGGTTGAAGGCTTGGACAATAGTGTGTCCGCCATACATCTCTTCCACATGCCCGTTCATTTTGCCGAGTGACGCTTGCTGTGCGCTGAAAAATTTTTGCGATGTCCTGACGATCGCGCCGATGAGTCCGAACGACATCGACACCGTCAAAATTGCCGCCACGGTCATCAGCACATTGATGCTCAACATCATCACCAGCACACCGATGACGGTGGCAATGGACGTGACGAGCTGAGAAAGGCTTTGGTTCAGTGACTGGCTGATCAGGTCGACATCATTCGTAATCCTCGAAAGGACCTCGCCGTGCATGGTGGTATCGTAAAACTTTAGTGGCAGGCGGCTGATTTTCTGATCAATTTCCTTGCGCAGATTGTAGGTGACCTCCATGGAAACGCCAGACATAATGAAAGCTTGTGCGTAGGAAAAAGCCATCGATATAGCATACAGGAAAATCAGAAGCGCAATAATCCTGCCGATATAGGCAAAATCCATATACAGCCCGGTCCCCAAATAGGAGGCGATCAGCCCATCGGCGAGCTTGGTGGTCACATTGCCCAGCAGCTTCGGACCTACAATGGAGAAAATGGATGATAAGGCGGCAAAAATCATCACAATGATGATTTTCACTTGATAAGGCTGCAGATAACGCAAGAGGGTTGTAAGCGTTTTGCGCGAATCCCTTGCCTTTGCTCCCTGCGTGTTAAAATCGAAATTACGCCTCAAGCTCATCCTCCGAAAGTTGCGACTGGGCAATTTCGCGGTAGACTTCACAACTACGAAGAAGCTCGCGGTGTGTTCCTCGACCGACAATTTCGCCATTTTCAAGCACGATAATCTGGTTTGCAGAAAGGATGGTGCCCACGCGCTGCGCTATGATCAGCAACGTACTCCCGCCCGTTTCCCGGTGAAGCGCCTCGCGCAGGGCGGCGTCGGTTTTCATATCAAGGGCTGAGAAAGTATCGTCGAATATATAAATGGGTGCGTTTTTCACGAGGGCTCTCGCAATCGACAGGCGCTGTTTCTGTCCACCCGATAAATTTGATCCGCCCTGTGCAACGTGCGTTTCGTATCCATCAGCCATCGTTGAAATGAATTCATCCGCCTGGGCAATGCGCGCCGCACGTTTTATATTATCGAAGGTGGCCCGGCGATCTGCATACAGCAGGTTGGATTTGATCGTTCCGGAGAACAGTATACTTTTTTGAGGGACATAACCGATTTTATCGCGCAGATCGCTGCGTTTCATATCGCGTATGTCGACACCGTCCACTAAGATGCGCCCCCCGGTTACATCGTAATAGCGGATCAACAAGTTCGTCAGAGTCGATTTACCGCTCCCCGTCACGCCGATAAATGCGGTCGTTTCCCCGTGTTTCGCTTTAAAGCTGATATTCTTAAGCACCGGCTCGTCGCTGCCGGGATAGCAGAAGGTCACGTTATCATATTCAATATCCGGAACAAAATCCTCTCTTGGTCGAATCACCTTTTTCTTGTCTTTAACCAGCGTGTCCGTCTCAATGACCTCTTTGATTCTGCTTGCGCTTACCGCCGCACGCGGAATCATAATAAACATGACGGAAAGCAACAGAAACGACATAATAATCTGCATGGCATACTGCATAAATGCCATCATCTTCCCGATATCCATCGCCATAGCCGCGATTTGATGTGCACCGACCCACACGATTAATACGGTCGTAACGTTCATGATAAACATCATGGTCGGCATCATGATCGTCATAGCGCGGTTGACAAAAAGACTGTTTTCGGTAAGCTTCCTGTTTGCACCGTCGAACCTGGCCTCTTCAAACTTTTGGGAATTAAATGCGCGGATTACGAGCAAACCCTCTAGGTTTTCGCGGCTGATAAGGTTCAATTTATCCACAAGCGTTTGCATGATCCGCATTTTGGGCATGACCGCACTGAAGAGGAAGATGATGACAATCACTATCGCTAGAACCGCTCCGACGATTGTCCAGGATAAGGTGCGGCTTTCCGAAATAGCCATGATTGCACCGCCGGTGCCTAATATGGCCGCATAAAATAGCATGCGCACAAGCAATACAATCAGCAATTGGATCTGTGTGATATCGTTGGTGGTCCTGGTGATCAGGGATGCGGCCGAAAATTTGTCGAGCTCAGGGTTCGAAAAAGTCTGCACTCTCTTGAATAGATCCGCTCTCATATCGCGTGCGGTAAATGCAGCAATCCGGGCGGCAAAATACCCGACCGCGACAGAACACGCAGCGCTAAGTAAGGTTATTAGTATCATCTTGATGCCGGTTTGCACGATGAAATTGACGTTACCGTTGAGCACCCCAATGTCCACAATATCCGACATATAATTCGGCAGCGAAAGGTCGCAGATTGCCTGTGCTACTAAAAGCGCCAGGGCTCCCGATAACATGCCGAGATATTCCGACATGTATTCAAATACTATGATCATTTGCGCTTCGACTTTTTATATCGATTGACTATATTTATCATCGTCAGTCTTTTCCTTAACGTATACCATTTACGCTATTTCTTTTTATACTGGGCATAATTTGTCTGCCCAGCGATTTGAAGCTTGCTCATCAATCCATACATCGTAGCTAATTCTTCTTCTGAGAATTCTTTGAAACCACTTTTGCGAAAGGCGTTCGGTTATGAACGGCATCATCGTGATTATCGCTCGGTTGACGAAGATGTTCACGGAGGTCACATCCATGTTGGCATTGTCGATTTGTTGCTCCTCGAATTCTTGCATGTTGAAGACCCGGATTACCATCATGCCCGAGAGGTTCTCGTGCGTTACCGCATTGACACGGTCGATCAGGCTCTGGATGATCTTGAAGTGCGGCAGTGCGATCGCGATCAACCGAAGATACGGCTTAAAATATTTTGCCAGTCGAAGCACGGGTTTAGGGATTCCTTTTTACAAAGCATTATTCTTGGGTGGTGCGCGCGGCTGTGGTCAATAGGGTCAGCGCTGAGATGGTTATGCTTTGCTGTTCCGGCGTCAGAACATCGGTCAGACTCTCGATCCATTGGCAGCGCGCTTTGACGCTCTTCTCGATCAAAGCTTGACCTTTCCGGGTGAGAACGAGCTGTTTGGCGCGCCTGTCCTTTGGATCTTCCGTGCGTTCGATCAAGCCCAGATTAACCAGCCGGTCAATCGACTGGCTCGCAGCCGCGTTGGTTATTCCCAATTGCTCGCCAATCTCGGAGACACCGCTTTTGCTGCCATGATACAGGCGCATCAAGACTATGAGTTGAGAGAAAGACAATCCAGTCTCATCCATGAAGCGTTTGAAGTCGCGTCCTGAGCGGCGCATGAAGACTTCCGACCATTCATGGATGACTTCTGTTAATGCCTTAGTAGACGACATAATTAACATCCTTTATTAGTTAAGCAGTATGAAGTATATCCATTTCGCGGAAGAGTGCCTAATCAAAGATCATCCGAATCACTGGATGAATGGCACTTTCGAGCGGCTGTCCGACTGAGAACAATTTATTTTTTGAAATTCAAAGGTAAAAACTGGATTTCCATTTGCCAGATCATCCAAATGGTCATATAGTTAGATTTTAAAATTATTTGAAAGTGAAATAAAATGATACAAATCGTCCGGGACAATGCCAACAGATTGTGGATGTCGTTCATGATGTCTACCATCCGTAACAGACTTCTTGAGCGGGACCGCCGATCTCAATGTTCCTCAGTTCCGAGCAATGCTTTATCTCAACCGCAATCATAGTACTTCGCTCTCAGACCTTGCGGATCATATTGGACTGAGCCCACCCTCCATGTCAAAGTTAATTGACGGGCTGGTAGTCCTCAAACTGGTGAGCCGCGGCGCATGCAGAGGAGACCACCGCAGATTTTCTCTTTCCCTGACAGCGCAAAGACAAAATGAACTGAATGCTGCCTATGCTATGCATACATACAGAAATTTCTAATGGGGAAAATGTCTGGTCTGTCAGAGGAAGATCTGGAAACAATCTTCCGAGCGATGCAAGTCCTGCAGAGTCTATTCGTTTTAGAAGAAAAGCCCGCTCATCCTACAAGCCGAGAAATGAAAATAGAAGTTCTGAATACTAAGCAGCTGACCGATCGCTTTGGCGCTTGATATCAGTAGATTTTCTAATTTGGTAACTGCTTTAGAAGGAAGGCATGCGCCACTTGTCGCACCTCTGCCGTAAATGGAAATTCCAGATTAAAAACGGGCGATATTGAGAATTGACAAATCCTCTACCATATCGAAAATAAGAGCATCGCGCCGAATTCGCAGTACTGTGTAGTCGTGAATACAGTCCTATCAGACGGCTTAGCTGAATTTCGCATGGTAGAATCATTTCATGCCTGATCTCTTCGACCACGCCATGCAGGAACGCATGAAATCCGAAGCTCCACTCGCGGCACGCATGCGTCCGCGCACGCTGGATGAATACATCGGTCAGGAACACATTGTCGGGCAGGGAAAGCTTCTGCGGCGCGCCATCGAAGCCGATAAACTTTTCTCATCCATTATTTTGTGGGGTCCTCCCGGCACCGGCAAGACCACACTGGCACAAGTCATTGCAAATACTACGAAGAGTCATTTCTTTACTATCTCCGCTATCCTCGCCGGCAAAGCAGAATTGAAAGCAATTATCGAAGAAGCATTGGAACTTCGCAGGCTTCACAACATAGCAAGTCTGCTATTTGTGAAGGACATTCTTGAAACACCAAGACATGCTACACGAAATATCTATTCGTTTTAGCCACTTTTGCCCTAAAATAATTTAGATTCTCGCCCTTACAAGGGAAAAACAGGGGTTGAGCTGCAGTAATCTATTCTTTTCTCAAGAAGCCAGGACAGAGCTTTAGTCTCCGGAGCCGGAAAGGAGAGTTCGATTCTCTCAAGGGCGCCTCGACGTACACACAGCATAGCCTTCGAAACAACTATAAGATTCCATAAAAAACGATGATTTTACAGTTTCTCCCTATATATAATGCCTACTCCTCGTTTAAGGAGGAGGCGATGTCCAACATGGATAGTAGTATTAAACTGAGCGCCCTGGTGCATTGCTCAATCAGTCGACACAGAACTACTCAGTTAAGTTACTTTTTGATTCTATCCCTCGAATCTGTAACCGCCGCCGCGCACGGTCACAATCCGAATGGGATTAGCCATATCCTGTTCAATCTTTTGACGAAGCCAGCGCACATGGACATCCACTGTGCGGCTATCGCCAATGAAATCCCAGCCCCAGACGCGCTCGAGAACGAATTCCCGTGAGAGCATTTGGTTTTTATGCTAAGCGAAAAAGAGAAGCAATTCATATTCCCTGGGTTTGAGTTGCAAAGGCCTGCCCTCCAGAGTAACTTCGCGACGCGTGAGATTGATCACGAGATTATCAAAAGTTAAAGTTTCGTGCACGGGAGCGGAAGTTTTATTCTGCTCTTCCATTTCTTCTCGAAGAAGGCGTGTTCTCCGCAATTGGGCTTTGACGCGCGCCAGAAGTTCGCGCATGGAAAAAGGTTTGGTTAAGTAATCGTCCGCACCGACTTCAAGGCCGGCTATGCGGTCAATTTCATCATCACGCGCAGTGAGCATCAGGATAACAGTGGTCAATTCCTTGCGTAAGATGGACGCCACTTCGAAGCCATTCATCTTGGGAAGCATAATGTCGAGGATGATGAGATCCGGTTTTAGACGGCGGGCCGCTTCGAGCGCGGCTAGGCCATCGCCCACTGTTTCAACAGTATAGCCATCCTTTTTTAGATCATATGTAAGGGTTTCCTGTAAAGCCGGCTCATCTTCAACAATGAGAATTTTTCCAGACATGGATTTTATTTAACCTTCTAATTAAGTGGGCAATTTATGGGATATGAGATTCGAAAATATCAAATTGTAGCTATAATGACGAGATGGCGCAGATAGATTCAAGGTAATATGCTGAAATAGGCGGTTTGAGAGTATTGTCAATTTGATAGCGTGCGTTTATAGCAGGGAGCAGAACGATATATGAGTCTTCTTCATAGTGATTTCCATTTAATGCAATTTCATTCCTCGTCAAGTCCTGATGAATAAACAAATTTTACACTATCCTTTTTTATTTCCTTGAAAATGTTTACCTCTTCTTAACTGTCCGTTTTTGTGACCTTAACATCGCCTCGGTAAAATGCAAAATACCCATGGCTGAAAGCATCCTCTTCATTTGCGGCTCTCTCAATCAAACCACGATGATGCATAAGATCGCAAAACAGTTGGGTGAGTACAACTGTTTTTTTACGCCTTACTATACTGATGGAATGGAAGACTTTGCGGCTCGCATTGGATTGTTAAATTTTTGTGTCTTGGGCGGACGGCACATGCAAGAGACCAAAACATATCTCGCCGATAACAATCTAGCTGTAGATTACCGCGGCAAGAATCACAAGTATGATTTGGTTGTTACCTGCAGTGATCTGATCGTTCCGAATAACATTCGCAGAAACCGGTTGGTATTAGTGCAAGAAGGAATTACAGAGCCTGAGGGCTTTGTCTATCAGCTAGTCAAGCGATTCAAATTGCCTCGTTACTGGGCAAATACCGCCGCCACAGGGCTTTCAGATGCATACGATATTTTCTGCGTGGCCTCGCATGGTTATCGGGAGCACTTCATCAAAAAAGGAGTGAGACCAGAAAAGATCGCAGTATCGGGCATCCCGAACTTCGACCATTTATCAAGTTCCCATAAGAATGATTTTCCCTTTGGCGATTACGTTCTTGTGGCAACCTCCCCTTTGCGCGAAACGTTCCGCCGAGATGACCGAATGGATTTTCTACATCGCTGCATTCAAATTGCCAATGGAAAGCCTTTGATCTTTAAGTTACATCCAACCGAAAATCCCAAACGGGCCACTCAGGAAATTCATCGATTGGTTCCCGAAGCGCAAGTGCTTACCCATGGCAATATCAATCCGATGATCGCCAATGCTTCAGTGGTTATTACGCAACAGTCCACTTGCACGTTTGTGGCGATTGCGCTTGGCAAGGAAGTTTACACGAACCTGAATATCAATGAACTGAAACATTTGATGCCTATTCAAAATGGAGGGTTATCAGCGCAAAGGATTGCGGAAATTTCGCGGCGCTTATTGCATACTCCCATGCCAGTGCTGGAACAAATCCGCAGAGGATATCGTGCTCGACCTAAATGGGAACAGGCTGACCTATTCTAAAAGATCAGCCAGATTCTGAAAGCGTAATTCAAATGAAAACCACTATTTCTGTTTACCGCATTGCAAAAATACTGACTTTGGATATACAACTAAGATTTAAAAAATTCCTGTCGTTTAGGATATTGATCCCTGTGCCTTTCATTTGGTTCGTGCGCCTTACTTGGTTATAGCTTCTAAATCATTTGCTTTTCCGGGATCGATTCATTAACCATTCTTGAATATCGATTGGTTCATCCCCATCTTTTAAATGCACTCGCTTATACGTGCCATCCGATTGCATTACCCGCGCACGCACATTGTCTTTGAGATATAAATCCAAAACCTGATCGCGTAAATAACGGACGTGTTCTTCCTTTTCAATAGGAAGGACAATTTGAAAGTGGTGATTTAAATTGCAGGTCATTCAATCTATACTGCCAAGATAGATTTCTTCATCACCACTTCTATAAAAATAACGGATCACAGGCTGAGCTCTCGATTGATAAACAGTTCAGGAGAAAGGGAAACAATTTCCGGCATTTTGCAACTTTATAGTTTTGTGGAAATCTTCGGGGTCAACAACCATTCCAATGTGGCTCTGCGCTCGATCCGAAAATCATCGGCAGATAAACAACAGACACTACCGTATCTCACATTGATCGCCAAGTCCGGATCGCCAGCGGCGAGCGCACTGATCAGCAGACCTAAGCACGGTTCGTGTCCGACTATAACGAGTTCTTCAACGATATACTTTTCGATAACAATCCCGGTGGCGCGCAGGACGCGATCTATCAAAATATCTGCGTTGTTCGCCTCTCGCATTGCGCTGGTAGCAATCGCGCGTATCTTGGTCACTTCCAAATCCGATGCGACTCTTTGAAAATGGTGAAAAGCATTTACAGTTTTCTGAATAGTAACATCGCGCAGACGACCGGACCCGAAAGCATCTGTTCCCAGACTAACAGGCCGACGAATGTTTTCCAGAGTCTCCATTTTACGCGTCTCGTTGAACCTTCCGACCATCATTCGGATAGCATTTGAGCCAACATCAATCGCGGCGATTGTTTGCATCATATTTTATTGTCCCACCTAAAACCGTTTTTTTTGCAGAATCAATAATTCGATTCCTGTGATCCAAAATTGGGCGGTGCCTGGGGATTTCCTTTATAAGCATATAATACCTACGATAAAATAACATACCCAAATTAACGTTCGTTTTTCACGATGTTAATGTTCTGTAAATACCCTGCGGCTAATTTTTATAAATCTCATTCGCGGCATGGATGCCTGCAATGGCCGCCGCTTCGACTCCACCGCCCATCACGCCCGAACCGGTAACGTAAAGATTCTTTACAGGCGTCTTGATAGTGAGTCGTTTTTGCCCGGTAGCAGGACCATAGATAGAGCCATTTGTTGTCCACGCGTAACGGGCAAAGGTAGCAGGCGATCCTTCCTGCCGGTACGTGATGTGCTGTCTCAAGCCGGGGATGATTTCTTCGGCGGAAGCGATCATCGCATCAGCGAATTGATGCTTGCGTTGAGAATAGCCTGGGCACTTGCGATCCCATTTAGCGAAATCGGTTTCAGGGAGAAGTTTTATCAATGTAACGGAAGCATGTCCGGTCGGCGCGAGATGCGAATCTAATTTCGATGGGATCATGATTCCGATATCATCTAGAATTGTAATCGGCGCGATGTTAGGGACGATATCCAATCCTAAAAATACAATAAAAGCTGATGTTGATGATTTGAGTGATTCGATGTGTTCCGCAAAACCGGAAGGAAGATGTTCTCGTCCAATCAATTCAAGAAAAGTTTTCTGCGTGTCGGCGTTCGAGAGAATTGCTTTAGCGCGATGGATTTGTCCATTCTTGAGTTCAATGCCGACCGCGCGATCTTTTTCCATGATGATACGTTGGACTGGCGTGCGGAGAAATATTTTGCCGTTATGTTTTTCGATCACATCAACGAGCGCATCAGGCAAGGCTTGCGAACCGCCAATGGGATAATAGCCGCCGTTGAAATAATAGCCGAGGATTGGGGCCATGCTTCCAACAGTAAGTGACTTGGGATCGTCGCTAAGATAACCGGTGAGTGCGGCTAGCAGGTTTTTTACGCGGGCGTCTTTGAAGAATTCATCGAGCATTGCAATGAATGGCTTATCCATCCAACTGTAGGCGTGTGGATGTGTTTTTGGATAAGCTAACAAATCATCCATGTTATCTGGACTGCGAGGCGCGCCTCCAGTTTTTTCGATGTCTGCGTACATCTCGCGCAGGATGTGGCGGATTTCATCAAAGAATTTATGAATGTTTTCAGCCTCGGATGGAAAACGCTCACCCAGCTGGCAGATAAATTCGTCCGCGTCGTGCGGGACCTTGAAGTGAGTCTCGCCAATAAAATATTCCTGCTCATTGAGTTTCCACTCGATAACATCTTCGATGTCTAACATTCTCAACAACGAGCGGATGCCGCCGCGTTCGCTCAGTCCGCTGATATCATGTACACCCGCGTCGAAAACATAAGTCCAACGTTCTTTTGAATCTGGTGTTGAATTGGTGGGTCGGACGCGTCGTTCCCATGAAGTGCAAAACCCGCCGGGCAGGTAATGCTGTTCGAATACTGCAACCTGGAGTCCGCGCTTGGCTAGTAAAGCCGCGGCGGAGAGTCCTCCGACCCCAGAACCGATCACTATCACATCGTGTTCGTTTTCATCGGCAGGCCTTCCATTGAATTTCGGCGCGGGCCATTTGTACGGATCCCAATCGTCAAGAACTTTCTGAACGCGTTTTCGAACTGTGTAATTAGGAAATCGAGAGGAGAAGATGATTCCCGCAATCACGCCCGCGTTGGGCAGGATCACAACCAACCATAATTCTTGCGCCGGGAAGATAAAAACCGCCAGCGCACCAAGCGCCGAATTGAACATGAAAATCCAACCCCAAACACCTGTAATGATTTCATTGATGCGTATGAAGGCTGGATCGTTCCAATAGGATTTATCCCAATCTTCCTTTGCATACTGATATGTGAACGGGTTTTTCATCGCCAGTGTGCCAAACGCCATGCCCGCTAAGACAAGGCTGTTTGCAATTGGACCATAGGTTTTTAGAAACGATGAACCCAATCCAAGTGTGATAATGGCGTGGATCATGAAGTACGCCATTGTGACAATTTCCATGGTCTTTATGTCGCGCTTGCAAATGTAGCGAAACGCAACTAGTCCAATGGATGTAATCAATCCGCCGAGAATAGCGATTGTCCAAAGACCAGGTCCTGAGAAACCCCAATAAACTATCCAAGGGATGAAACCGATGAAAACTTGCAGCATATTACCCTCCGAATTACGAATCTTCTTATTTATGATTTATGTTAGCGATTATTATGTTTTGACATTGCCATGGACGGCAATTTACGAACGCTCTTAATTGCTATCGCGATCCATTTGAGTTCAGATTCATAATAAGCTACGCCATAATCCGCAGTTAGCTGCCAGAGTAAGCGCAAACGTTCAACACCGACGCGGGCTGCGTTTTCCTCCATAGAAGTCTGGGCTTGAGTTCGAAGTGTATCGAGTCTAGCTTGGATATCCTTCTCGCGGGCTTTCAACAAGCTGATGATCTCTTCATTGGAACTAGCATGTGAAAAGAAGATTTGAATCAACCAAGCCTCACGCACAGTTCCAAGCGGCAGTGGCGATGTGACCCAACGGTGCAGTTCAGCGCGGCCCGCTTGAGTGATGTGATATTCCTTTCGGTTTGGTTTATCTTTCTGCTGGATTACCTTGACTTCAACGAAGCCATCTTCTTCTAAATCTTCCAGAGCCTTGTAGATATGGCTTTGCGTAGCAGACCAAAAGTGGGCGATAGATTGGTCGAAGTATTTTTTTAGATCATAACCCGTCATGGGTTGATATTCAAGAAAACCAAGGATGGCATGAGCAAGCGGCATAAAAGTCCTTTCTAGTAATATATCTATATAGATATATTACTAGAAAGACTTATATTTGTCAAGGAAGCTCCTTTGCTCCCCAATAAGAGAAACCGCCATCTCGTTTGTGTCTAAGACGGATTATCTTGGCGCGGTCAATAATCAGGTCTTGAAAGATTCGATGTACGCCTCGGCAATGATATAGATTTATTCCAAATACAAACTTCTCAGATGTTCGATATCCTGCCCTGTTAAGCCCAATCCGTTGCTAACATATTTTTCGAAGGAGCCGAAGCCGTCAATGATTGCAAAGGCCGCGGCAAGATAAGCCGGCCGAACCTCTAAGAAGCCCTTCACAACTGAAGAAAACCTTTTCCCTTTGATAAGACTCATTATAAATAAATTCCATGAATAAGAGGACAAATAGTATTCGTTTGAAAGAAGGTAATCCTCCATCACCAGTTCCGGTAGTACGCCCAATACGCGTAGGATGAGTGCTGCTGCATATCCAGTACGATCTTTCCCGGCCGCGCAATGAAATAAAACTGCGCGGCCATTGGCTGAAATCAACTCCTGAATAAACTGCTTCATTTGAGGTGTAAAACGCGTGACCATCTCAATATTTGTTTCAATCAAGAATTTGGCGGGATCAATGCTTTTTAAGTTATCTTTCATTAACTCGTCGCGCGAATCATGCCAGATTCTAGTACTGCTATCCAGAATCGGAATTCCAATCCACCGAATGTTTGTATTGACTGGGATGCGGTCAGGTTCTTCTTCTATTTCATGCTCCGCTCTAAAGTCAACGATCCGATCAAGATCCAGCTTAGATAAATCTCTGAGGTCGGCATTCGTCAATTTATGCAAATGGTCAGAACGATAGAGTTTTCCCCAACGAACAGACTTGCCATCACGTGTTTGATAGCCTCCAAGATCGCGAAAGTTCTTCGCTCCAGAGAAGTCTAAACGACGCCTCTTGGGGTGAAGAGACTGCTCAACAATTACCAATTCAAGGTCTATTTCATCATGCATTTTAATAATCTCCATTCGCTGATTGCAGTCGAAGTATATCCATCATTTTGCGAAACAGATTAACAGGGCATTATTTCAAGGTAATCATTCTTTTAAATTCTATTATCTAATACTTCTTGGAAATGCAAAATGGCGCCAGCTAAACGCCAACGCCATTTTGCGTAAAAAGGAAAAGGAGAAAGAGGCAAAAAACCTCTATCTCCTTTTCCTTTTACCACAAAAATTAAGAGAATAGGTTAACAGGATGTTGTTTTAGGTGAAAATACCCCATTGAAGCTGTTAGCTAAACGCCAACACCATTTTGTAATAAGGAGGAAGAACAAAGTCAAGATTTAAACTGCACATATCTCTCAATTCTTCTTTCACAAAAATCAATTCAATGGGTTAAAGGATCGTTATCCTTTGGTTAAGATAAAAAATTGGTTCTTAATTGAACATTAACCATAATGAAAATTTTCGTTAACCAGTAAACAAAATTTGTACTTTAGAATGCTATCGCCCTAAAGAGATAGGACAAAAATAAAAAAAGGAGATAAGAAAGAATGAAATCACAACGTTTTGCAATTCTTTTTTCTGCGCTGGTGATGGTTGCCCTAGTACTTTCCGCTTGCGGATCGGCTGCTGCAACGCAGGCACCGGCCGCCACTTCCGCTATGCCCGCTACGATTTCAGTATGGTCAACAGCCAAATCAATAACTGATGGTGGCGGTATGGACGCCTTGGTCAAGGCTGCCCAAGCTGAGGGTGAGTTGACCGTCATTACCTTGCCGCACGATTGGTGCGACTATGGCAAGATGATGGATGACTTCAACACAAAGTACGGCATCACGATCGTTGATGTCAATCCTGAAGGTGGATCTAAAGATGAAATTACTGCGATCCAAAACAACGAACAGAACAAGGGCCCGCAAGCCCCAGATGTAGTCGATGTCGGTCCTGCATACGGTCCTTCATCTAAAACCGCTGGTTTATTTGCGCCTTACAAAGTATCCACTTGGGATACGATTCAGGGCCAAAAGGATCCGGATGGCTATTTCTACATTGACTATTCGGGTGTTATGGCATTTGAAGTCAACACAACCGTGGTTACCGATGTTCCGCAAACCTGGCAAGATCTTCTCAAGCCTGAATATAAAGGTCAGATTGGCTTGGCAGGTGACCCGCGCTCCTCGAACGAAGCTGCTCAGGATGTATATGCGGCTGCCATGGCTAACGGCGGCACGTTGGATAACCTGCAGCCGGGCTTGGATTTCATGAAGCAGTTGGCCACAAGTGGCAACCTTCTGCCCTTGATTGCTGACCCAGGTCCCATTGCCAAAGGTGAAACACCAATTTCTATCCACTGGAACTATCTCGCTCTTGCAGATAAAGCAGATTTTGCTGGCAATCCAGCAATCACTGTAGTCTATCCTACCGGCGGACCCGCTTGGGGCGGTTATTACTACCAAGCCATTAGCGCTTATGCGCCGCATCCTGCTGCTGCACGTTTATGGGAAGAATACCTATACTCTGATACCGGTCAGAATACGTACGTTGATGGTTTCTGTACTCCGGCTCGCATGGCTGATATGGTATCTCGGAACGTTATCCCAGCTGCCAACCTTGCCGCATTACCGCCCGCTTCCTTACTCGCCAGCGCCGTCATTCCTAGCCCCGATCAGCTAACCGCTGCCCGCGCTTTTATTGCCAAGAATTGGGACACGGCTGTTGGTTTGGATGTTAAATCCGGTCAGTAAAAAATAACAAATTAATTAATCTCGTGGTGTGGTCCGTTCTTAATTGATCGGACCACACCGTTCCTTTCTTATGAATGTTAACCTATGACTGAAACCGCGATACCAATTAAATCGTCCAAAGTTGTGGATCGTTTAAATACATTTGACTCTATAAAAAACTGGGTCGGTGTACTGCCATTTTTATTATTCATCCTGATTTTCTTAATTCTTCCATCTATTAATCTGTTCGTCGGCGCGTTTCAGGATCCGAACGGCAATTTTACTTTTGCAAATATAAGTACCGTTCTATCAGACGCAACTGTTATTCGAGCCTATGAAACTAGTCTTAAGATAGCTTTCATTACTTCTCTGGCAGGCGGCTTGTTTGGTTTTTTTGTAGCTTACTCTGTCACGATAGGTCGTGCACCACACTGGATGCGCAGTGTCTTAACGAGTTTTTCAGGTTTGGCTGCAAATTTTGGGGGCGTGCCTTTAGCATTTGCTTTTATCGCTACCTTAGGTCATACTGGTTTTATCTCTGTTTTTCTAAAGCAAATCTGTTTTATAAGCTCGTCTGGAATAAAAACTTGTCCATTTAACATCTACCAAGCCGGATTCAATCTTTATAGCTTAACCGGTCTTACCTTAGCATATCTTTATTTCCAGTTTCCGCTTATGTTGTTGACGATCGCGCCCGCTTTGGAAGGTTTGAAGCGTGAGTGGCGCGAAGCTTCGGAGAATCTGGGAGGGGCTTCTTGGCAGTATTGGTGGAATATCGCACTGCCAATATTGTGGCCGTCAATCCTCGGCTCCTCTATCCTATTATTTGCAAGCGCCTTTGGCGCGTATGCTACAGCCGAAGCTCTAACCGGTGGCTTTATCAATTTGGTAACAATCCTGATTGGCGCAGAGATCCGCGGAGACGTGCTCGACAATCCCAATGAAGGATATGCTCTGGCGCTCGGCATGATCGTGATAATGGCAGTGTGTGTGGCAATCTACACGATCCTCCAGCGACAGACAGGAAAATGGTTAAAATCATGAAAACAAAAAACATTAACTGGTGGGCAATCTTCTGGGCCATTCTTGGAATGCTTTATTTTTTTGTGCCTTTATATGGAACCTTTGACTTTTCTCTGCGCATGAAAAAAGATGTGCTCAGTTTCCTTGCCTATCAGGTTGTTTTATCGGATCCTCTATTTCTGGCAAGTTTCCGATATTCAGCCACAATGGGTCTCATAACAATTATTGTCAGCGTGCTTATTTTCTTACCTACGGTTTACTGGATGTACCTCCGATTGCCTCAAGCTCGGCCCGTGGTTGAGATCATCAGCATCCTGCCCTTTATCGTTCCAGCGATCGTTTATGTTTTTGGCTTGATCCGGACTTTTGGCCGTCCTCCTTTGGATTTAACATTGACTCCTTTCAAGACTGACATGCTGATCACAGTGGGATATGTCATTCTTTCAATGCCCTATATGTACCGTGCTATTGATGTTGGAATGCGGTCTATCGATGTTCGTACTCTGACCGAAGCGGCACAAAGCCTTGGCTCGAACTGGCTTCAGATTCTATTCGATGTGATCTTACCTAACATGAGAATTGCAGTTTTAAACGGGGCTTTGATCTGTTTTGCTTTTGTGCTCGGCGAACTCGTTCTAGGAGAATTCCTAGTGCGCCCAGCGCTTGGTCCTTACATGGTGGACCTCGGCCGGGATGAAGCCTACCAACCGGCGGCGTTGGCGCTAATGGCTTGGGGATTAACCTGGGCATGTCTTGGCTTGATCTCGATCTTCGGCCGCGGCAATACAACTGAGCTGACCGGTCGATAAAAATAATCAAGGTGAATCATATGGCATATCTTGAACTATCTAATATAAACAAAGAATTTGCAAAAGCAGTGGCGGTGAACGATTTTAACTTGAGCGCAGAGCAGGGTGAGTTCATTTCGTTTTTAGGACCAAGTGGTTGCGGTAAAACCACAACCTTGCGTATGATTGCTGGGTTTGAATTGCCTACTTCTGGGAAGATTCAGATAGATGGCAAAGACCTGACACTCGTACCGCCGAACAAACGCAATGTCGGCATGGTATTTCAATCTTATGCGTTATTTCCCAATATGACAGTAGCTGGAAATATCGGATATGGACTCCGGATGATAGGAAAACCGAAAGCTGAGATTAATCAGCGAGTCAAAGAATTGCTATCTTTAATCCATATGGAAGGCTTTAGTGAGCGATATCCTTCGCAGATTTCAGGCGGCCAGCAACAACGCGTGGCTTTGGCGCGTGCTCTTGCGATTCGTCCGCGAGTTTTGTTGTTGGATGAACCGCTCTCCGCGTTGGATGCTAAAATTCGAGTCGAACTTCGTCAGGAGATTCGCCGCATTCAACAACAATTGGGTATCACAACCATTTACGTTACGCATGATCAAGAGGAAGCTCTTTCAATTTCGGATCGAATTGTTGTTATGAGCGAAGGCAAAGTCGAACAAATTGGTTCATCATCCGAAATCTATAATTTCCCCAAAACTGAATTTGTCGCCAATTTTGTGGGACAACTTAATTTGTTGCCGGTAAATGTTGTTAACCTTGCTGATGGACTTGTGAAAGTTGGGGAACAGGTTGTTAAAACAAGTCAATCTTTGGATCATATGAATGGACACGCGATCCGATTAGCTGTCCGACCTGAGGAATTGAATCCGGGTCATCGTGAAGGTGAGAACAATCTGCTTGGGCGAGTCAGCACAGTTACTTATTTGGGTCCGGTTGTGCGCGTCCGCCTGGAGGTCGAGGGTGGCGCGTTGACCATTGACATGTTCAATGAAAGACGGTTGCAGGTTCCGCTGGTTGGAAACTCTTTTGAATTCAGTTTTCATCCGGATGCTTGCTGGCTTTTATAGTAAATTATCGAAAAAAGGACTTTACGATGAACTCACTTCCACCTTGGAAAGATAAGGCTTTGTTTACCCCAGGTCCGCTAACCACTAGCGCCACCGTCAAACAAGCTATGCTTCGTGATCTCGGTTCGCGCGACACAGAATTCATCAGTGTAATAAAAGATGTTCGTCAGCGACTGGTTCGATTAGGAACAGACTCGGATGATTACACTGCGGTGTTGATTCAAGGCAGCGGTACATACGGAATTGAATCAACGCTCTCTTCCGTGATTCCGCCGGACGGCAAGCTGCTGATCTTGATTAATGGCGCGTACGGTCATCGAATGTTGAAGATTGCGGGCATTCATCGCATTCATTGTGAAAGTTTGACTTTTCCTGAGAATACCCAGCCGGATGCTTCTGCTTTGGAATTAGCACTAAAAAATGATTCTACGATTTCGCATGTTGCTGTAGTTTATTGCGAGACAACCACCGGCATCATCAACCCAATTGATGTTTACGGTGAGATTGTTAAACGACATCATCGCATTTACATTGTAGACGCCATGAGCAATTTCGGCGCTTATCCGGTTGACCTGAAAGCTTGCGGTATTGATTACTTAATTTCGTCTTCCAATAAATGCATCGAAGGCGTTCCGGGTTTTTCGTTTGTGCTTGCGCATAAAGAGTCGCTCATGGCGGCGCGCGGCTATGCACGTACATTGAGTCTCGATCTGTTTGCACAATGGGAAGGTTTGGAAGGCGATGGACAATTTCGCTTCACACCTCCGACTCATGCCATTCTTGCGTTTCGTCAGGCATTGCTTGAATTGGAACAGGAAGGCGGTGTGTCCGCTCGCGGCGAACGCTATCGCGAAAATTACGAGATTGCTTTATCTGCTATGCAAGCGATGGGCTTCAAGCTTTATCTTGATGAACATGTGAGAGGCTACATCATCACTTCGTTCTATTACCTTGACCATCCAAACTTTAACTTTAAAGAGTTTTATGAACGTCTCAGCGAAAAAGGCTTTGTAATTTATCCCGGCAAACTCAGCCATGCGGATTGCTTTCGCATCGGTCACATTGGGCGCTTGGGTGCCGGTGATGTAAGTTCTTTGATGGCGGCGGTTGCCAGGACACTCACCGAAATGAATATTCCTATGCCTGCAAAAGTTGAGGAATAGAAAATGGAATTTTTATATCAGCGTTCTTATCGCGGTTCGATCAAAGCGGTTATTCTCGACTGGGCGGGGACTACCGTTGATTACGGCTCTTTCGCGCCGACAGCGGTCTTCTTGCGCCTCTTCGAGAATCAAGGTGTTCACATCACAGCCGACGATGCGCGCTCTGGCATGGGCTTGATGAAAAAAGATCACCTACGCATGATTCTCTCACGTCCGGCAGTTGCTGAAGCGTGGAAGTCTACGCATGGTGCATCTTATTCCGAAGCAGATATCAATACCTTGTTCGAGAATTTTGTGCCTATGCAATCGGCAGTTCTGACTGAATTCGCTCAACCTATCCCTGGTTTGTTGAGTGTGATAAAAGACTTGCATGCACGCGGTATCAAGATTGGTTCGACTACTGGCTACATCCGTTCGATGATGGATATACTCGCGCCGAAGGCCAAAGAAAACGGTTACCAACCGGATTGCATCATCTGTCCGGATGAAGTTCCCAACGGGAGACCTTCTCCGTGGATGTGCTATCAGAATGCGATGAAGCTAGATGTGTATCCGTTACAGTCAATGGTCAAGGTTGGTGATACGTTCGTGGATATTGAAGAGGGATTGAATGCCGGCATGTGGACTGTAGGATTATCACAGACTGGAAACTTGATGGGACTCAACGAAGCCGAAGTTAATGCATTATTAGAGGAAGAAAGAGAGTCCTCAAATCAACGAATTGCAACCCAGTTCTATCAAGCAGGTGCACATTATGTCATCAAAGGTATTTGGGATTTGCCAAATGTGTTAGATGATATTCAATCGCGGCTGATGCATGGAGAGCATCCGTAAAATGGAAACAGCAGATATTGTTGTAATCGGCGGCGGTGTCCTCGGGGGAGCCGTCGCTTTTTATTTGGCGAAGCAGAACGCGGGACGCGTGATCGTGTTGGAGCGTTATTCCGTTGCGCAAGGAAATTCCAGCCTCGCGGCAGGAT
>JBAUMB010000145.1:0-25316 GCA_049578465.1 Anaerolineales bacterium | reverse complement strand
GTTGTTCGTTTCATCTCTTCCTCCATAGAATAGATAAAAGATTTGTTATTCGCGACCATTTGAGGATCACGTTATAACCCATTCAGCATAAAGCAAGTTATTATGCTTGACGACTTTCCATACGCTGGATCAAGAACACAACGATCAGCACGATCAAAATCCAAACGGTTGAAAGAGCATTCAATTGCGGAGTGATCACGCGTCGTAGAAGTCCATAAACATAGATGGGCAATGTGGTCGAACCGGGACCGTTCGTGAAAAATGTGATAATGAAATCGTCAATGGAAAGCGTAAAAGCCAGCAGTCCGCCGGAAAGAACGCCGGGCAGAATCATCGGAAACGTGACGCGCTGAAAGGTTGTCCACTCGTTCGCGCCGAGGTCCATCGCCGCTTCCTCGTAGGATTTATCGAGACCCTGCAAGCGCGCCTGCACTACCAAAGTGACAAAAGGAATCATGAACGATATATGCGCGAGAATGACCGTTCCCAATCCAAACGTCAACTGCGAGTCGCCTGTTAATTTAAGAGCGTCATTCATGAAAGTGAATAACTGGCTGAACAAAACGAGAATCCCAATGCCCATGACAATTTCAGGAATGACGATGGGAATATAAAGAGAAATTTGTGAGAAAGTTCGCAGGCGGAAATTATATCTCTGGAGCGCCAGCGCCGCCATGGTTCCGATAATCGTTGAGATAATCGTAGCCGTCACCGCGACGATCAACGTGTTGCGGGCCGCGCTCAAAACTTCCGTGTTTTTGGATAGATCGCAAAACCAATGGAAAGGTCCGCACGGACTTTGGATCACATTTCCGTTCACCAGTTGGTACGGACCGAATTTAGTAATGATGCCCGTAAACAACGGGCTGATTCTGGAAGCATTAAACGAAAACACGACCAGCACAATGATCGGGGCGTACAAAAAGAAAATCGTTAAAATCGTGGCGGCGATAATCCATGGAGAGCGGCGATACGGATTCATGCTACGACGATCTCCTCACCGAATCCAAATTTTCGTGTGTAGAAGTAAGTAGCAATAAGCGTCAACACCATCAAGACCAACGAAGCCGCCGAACCGAAGGTTGGATCGCGTGCATCGAGGAATTGACGCTGAATCAAATTGCCAACCAAGATCACCTGCGCCCCGCCTAAAAGATCGGACACGATAAACGTTCCCATGACCGGGATAAAAACCAAAATGGTCCCCGCTACCACACCGGGCATGGAAAGAGGCAAGGTCACACGCAGAAATGTTCGGAACGGAGATGCCCCCAAATCTGCGGCAGCCTCGTAAAGCGGAATATCTATCTTTTCCAACGAAGTGTAAATCGGCAAAATCATAAACGGCAGGAATTCATAAACCATGCCAACCAAAACCGCGCCCGGTGTATAGATCATGCCAAGCGGCTTGAACGGAATATGGAATAACCCGGCCAAACCGCCCAGCATAGAATTAATCACTCCCTGCTCGCGCAGGATCATCATCCATGCGTAGACGCGGATCACGAAGTTGGTCCACATTGGCACCAGAACTAGGAAAAGAAATGTGTTGCGCCAATTCGGATGGACGCGGGCAATAAAATACGCCAGCGGATAAGCCAGCAAAATATCTAAGACGGTTGTATAGAATCCCAACAAGAGAGATCGCCAAAGAATTTCGACGTACAACGAATTGAAACAGGCTGAAGCTCCATTCGTGCAATCCGTGCTATATCCAAAAAGGCGAATGTAGTTATCCAGCGAGAATGTATAAATCACGCCGCCATTAGAGTCGGGATGACCAAAGCTCACGACCAAGGTTAATAAAAGTGGAATGATCAACATCCCGATCATAAAGATCAAAGTCGGAACCATCAACAACGTACCTTGTGCAGATTTATTTTCGCGCAATCTTTTTAGCATGGCTTAATCCTTTGGCAAAACGAGAGTATTTTCTGCCATCAGGCTCAACCGAACCTTTTGCCCATTTTGATAATAAGCACGCGGGTCCAGAGTAGAGATGCGATTCTGTTCCCAAACTTTCACGCGTTGGCCGCGCACATCCAGATAAACATGGGTATCCGAGCCGATGTATGTGCTGTTCACAACCGTGCCATCGAGACTGCTATCATTAGATGCCGACTCATCCGAAAGACGAATCTTTTCGGGACGAATCGAAATCGCGACTTCATCTCCCACATTCACCTTGCTGGTAATGATTCCCGTTAACTCCTGCTGCCAGGCCGGAACATAGACGACAGCCTGACCACCGTCAACTGATTTGATTTCGCCATCTAGAAAATTGGATTCGCCAATGAAGTCTGCAACGAAGCGATTGGTGGGACGTTCATAAATTTCAACCGCCGGACCCATTTGCAAAACCTTCCCGTGACTCATCACAGCAATGCGGTCGGACATGGTCAGCGCTTCTTGTTGATCGTGAGTCACATAAATGAAAGTAATTCCAAGTTGTTGCTGAAGTGCCTTAAGTTCCAATTGCATCTCTTTGCGCAATTTTAAATCCAGCGCTCCCAGCGGTTCATCCAAAAGCAAAACACTGGGTGTCTTTACAATTGCCCGCGCAAGAGCTACGCGCTGCTGCTGTCCACCGGAAAGTTGTTTCGGAAAACGGCGATCCAATCCGGTCAAACGCACCATCTCCAACGCGCGTCCCACGCGCTCGCCAATCTCTTTTTTCACCGCGCCTTCCATCTCAAGTCCGAATGCGACATTTTGGAATACGGTCATATGTTGAAACAAGGCATAACTTTGGAACACAGTATTCACTGGACGAAGGAAAGGCGGCTTATGTCCCTGAGCCTCTCCATTAATATAAACTTCACCTTCTGTCGGCCATTCAAACCCCGCGATCATGCGAAGCGATGTGGTTTTTCCACATCCCGAAGAACCGAGCATCGAAAAGAATTCGCCGTTCTTGATTTGCATCGTAACGTGATTTACAGCCGCCAACTCATTTCCCTCCGGCGTCACAAACTTTTTAACAACGTCGCGCAACTCAATTGCAAAATCGCTCATCGACAAACTCCTCGTTCGATCTAAGGCTGATATTCAATTGCTATTTTCTCATAAATTCGCGTAAATTACAGAATCATTTTTCACAATAAAATTTTCGGATTTAAAATTTTCTACTCCACTCTTTCGGCCAGCGTTCAACCACAACTTTTTTCTGCGTGAAGAACTCCACCGCGTCCATGCCTTGACCATGCATATCGCCGAAGAAAGATTCCTTCCATCCGCTGAATGGGAAGAATGCCATCGGCGCGGCCACACCGATATTGATTCCGATATTGCCTGCATCAGCTTCATATCGGAACTTGCGCGCCGCTGATCCGCTCGACGTAAATAAACTCGCCTGATTGCCATATGTTCCGCTGTTGACCAATTCGATGGCTTCATCAATACTATTGACATGCATCAGGCTCAGCACCGGCCCAAAGATTTCAGTGTGCGCAATCTCGCTTCCGCGCGTGACGTTGGATAGGATCGTCGGTCTGACAAATGTTCCTCGCTCATAGCCTTTGACGATTGTGCCGCGTCCATCCACTGGAACCGACGCGCTTTCTTTTGCGCCTAAGCCGATCAACTGCTCAATGCGTTGTTTGCTCGCAGGGTTTATCACCGCTCCCATTTGGACACCTGAGTCGAGTCCGTAACCAACCACGCGCGAGGCCGCCGCATCGCAGATCATTTCTGTGAAAGTATTACGCGCATCCGCGACAGTTATTGCAAGCGAAACTGCCAAGCATCGCTGACCCGCGCAACCAAATGCAGAGTCCGCAATAATCTTGGTTGCCATTTCCATATCGGCATCCGGCAAAACAATGACAGGATTCTTCGCTCCGCCTTGTGCTTGAACGCGTTTGCCATTCGCAGAGGCTTTGTTATAAAGATATTTTGCTGTTGCCGTCGAACCAACGAAAGTCACCGCGCGAATGATCGGATGTTCGAGGATTGCATCCACCGATTCCTTCGCGCCATTGACCATGTTGACCACGCCTTTTGGCAATCCAATTTGCTCAATGAGTTTGAAGAGCAACTGCATCGTCATCGGAACTTTTTCGGAAGGTTTGATTACATATGTATTACCTGCCGCAAGCGCGTAAGGCAGATACCAAAATATAATCATTCCTGGAAAATTAAATGGCGCAACTGTAGCACATACTCCAACTGGCTGGCGAATCATGATCTCATCAAGGCCGGGCGCAATGTCCTCGACGATTTCGCCCTTCGACATCATCGGCATCCCACATGCAACTTCCACATTCTCGATGGCGCGCACCATTTCCGCTTTGGATTCTTCAAACGTCTTACCTGCCTCATTCGTAATTGTTCGGGCAATCTCATCCATATTGGCTTTGAGTAGGTCGCGCAGCTTGAAGAGAAATTGAACACGATCTTGAACGGGAGTCCGCCGCCAATCGGGGAATGCTGCGGCCGCGGCTTTTGCGGCAGAATCTACTTCGTCGAATCCGCAAAGCGGCGTGCGTGTTATCAACTCGCCTGTGGCCGGATTAATCACATCAAAATATTCTTTGGCTTTCGACTCGATCCATTCGCCATTGATATAGTTAAGAATTTTTTGCATGACAACCTCTACACAACCATCTTATCCATGAACTCGGACAAACCCTCATCAATCAAATCCAAACCTTCATCGAGCTGCTTTTCATTGATGATGAGCGGCGGCACAACAAACAAAATATTTTTGAAATTGAAAACATACAAGCCATTGGAGATCAGGAAATTTTTAAGCGGAGTTAAATCCAGCGGCTCTTTCGTTTGGCGATTCTTAACAAACTCTATCCCAGAAAACAATCCGATGTAGCGCACGTCGCCAACGGACAAATGCTTTGTCTTCAATTCTTCGAGCCGCTTGCCAAGATGCTTTCCAACTTTTTTAGAATTTTCAAAAATCTTTTCTTCTTCATAGACTTCGATCGTTGCCAGCGCCGCGGCACACGCCAATGCGTGACCGTTGTAAGTTAAGCCCGCGTATAAATATTTATCATCGAAGAATTTCGCAATCTTCTCACGAACAATGACCGCACCAAGCGGCACATAACCTGACGTGATTCCCTTCGCGGTTGTGATGATATCCGGCACCACATTCCAATTATCCACTGCGAACCATTCACCGGTCCTGCCCCACCCTGACATGACTTCGTCCGAGATCAAAAGGATTCCATATTTATCGCAAATCTCGCGGATGCGCGGCCAATAATCATCAGGCGGGATGATGAGTCCATTCGTTCCGGTCACGCCTTCCATGATGATCGCCGCAATCTGATCTGGACCTTCATACTGAATCACTTCTTCCACGTGGCTGATGCATTCGCGATGACATGTTTCGCGCGTCCAGCCGAATGGACAGCGATAGCAATATGGATCGAGGAAATGAACCACGCCGGTCATCGCATGTTCAATCGGTGCCCGCCGATAATCGCCGGTCAACGCAATCGCGCCATGAGTCGCTCCGTGATAGGAACGATAGCGCGCCAAGATTTTATGACGACCCGTATAGAAGCGCGCAATCTTAACCGCGTTCTCGTTAGCTTCTGCGCCGCCAAGCGTGAAGAAAGTTTTCTTCAAATCACCGGGCGTGATCTCTGCTAACTTTTTTCCAAGCAGACCGCGCGGCTCGGTAGCCATTCCCGGCGCGACAAAAGTTAATTTTGCGGCTTGATCTTGAATTGCCTTCACCACTTTCGGATTCTGATGCCCGACATTGGTATTGACTAATTGAGATGCAAAATCGAGATAGCGTTTGCCATCCGCATCCCAAAAATAAACCCCGTCGGCTTTGACAACTGGAATCGGATTCGTCTGTCCCTGTACCGACCATGAATAGAATGTATATTCCTTGTTAAGATCAACGATCTCTTTCGAACTCAATTGTTTTTTTTCTGTAGTCGCCATAGTTCCTCCGAATCAAACGTCGAATGCTATTATACATTCGACGTTTGATTAATTATGATTTTATTTTCTTCACAATGTCAGCATAGACATTCAATGTTTCATCGACATCGGCATCTGTGTGCGAGTAGCACAAGAACCAAGGTTCACGCGCATCGTGATCTGGCATCACGCCGCGCTCAATTGCCATCTCTGCTAATTTGAGATACGCCTCTTTATCGCTGTTATCCCAATCGCGCTGACAAGTAACAGCCTCAACACCGAGCGCAAAAGAGAACATCGTCGGATAACCGCTTATCACAACCGGAATATTGTTATCTTCGAAGATATCTTTCAACCCATTCATTAAACGCTTGCCACGTTTTTGGATCGATTCCAAAATCGGTTTTGTTTTGAGCAATTTCAAAGTGGCATAAGCCGCGGCAACTCCCGGTTTGTTATTCGTATACGTTCCGCCTTGCGAGACGCCGTGTCCGATAATGGACATGATCTCGCGCTTACCTCCGAACGCCGCGATCGGGTAACCGTTGCCCAAAGCTTTGGCATATGTTGCTAGGTCCGGTTTGATGCGATAATATTCTTGCGCGCCGCCGTTCGCGATTCGGAAGCCGGTCTTGACTTCATCCAAAATAAAAACAGTCCCATAGTCTTCCGTCTTCTTGCGGATCAATTCAAGAAAGCCGGCTTGCGGTTCGATCGCTCCGCAATTTCCCTGACATGGTTCGGTGATGACCGCCGCGATTTGATCGCCATAAGAACGCATCACGCGCTCGAATCCTTCAAAATCATTGAACGGCAAAGTCATCACATTCTCGCCCATCGATTGCGGAATGCCCGAAGAGGCCTTCACCGGAATCGGGCTTCGACGACTGCCATATGCTTCCACCGGCGCGTACGTGGACCACAAAGTGTGATCATGGAAGCCGTGATAATTTCCTTCGAACTTTAAGATGATATCTCGTCCGGTAAACGCACGCGCCACGCGGATCGCGTGCATCGTCGCTTCGGTTCCCGAACAGGCAAATCGCACCATCTCCACAGCCGGACACATCTCGACGATCATTTCAGCGACCTCCACTTCGAGCTCACCGGTCATCGCGAACAAAACGCCGTTCTTAATTTCCTCGATCACTTTCGCGTCCACTTCATCATACGCGTGGCCCAAAATGACCGGACCGAACGCTAATCGATAGTCAATATATTTTTTGCCATCCACATCCCACAGATATGCGCCTTTGGCTTTGTCTACATAAGGCGTGATGCCTTCACCCCAATAGCGAAAATTGGAATTCACGCCTAATGGCAAAACTTTTTCAGCCCGTTTTTGCAGTGATTGACTTTTTGGACCAACCAGACTCATGGCACCTCACAATGAAAAAGATAATTTTCCAATTCACCAATGATGAAATGATAAACCTCTTTGGCGATCACGTAAAATATTTTTTATACTTCGGGCAATCTCGGAAGCATTCATCCGCCCATCTTTGGGTAGGAAATTGTCAATCTTTTTATCGATCTTGTTTAATTCATCCACATATCTTCTTCAAATCTTCCGAAAGGGAAAAAGATGGGTGCGAATATACTCAACTCATTCAAACGCGTCAAGTCAATTAAAGTGATTCCAGCCAAATTCAAAGCGGAATATACGCCTTTTGCTGCAAGAATGATTTTCAAAACTGTTTGGACTTTTATATTGACGCTAACATGTCAGACAGGTATAATCAAAAGTCGGCATTATTCCCAATTATCAGGAGATAAACAATGGTTACTACAGACACAACGCCTGAGGTCGCACTCGAACCGAAGACCAAATTAACAGGCAAAATTCTTAAGACTACACTGGCAGGCGCACTGGTTGATGTTGGACAGCCTGTTCCGGGTGTGCTTCACATTTCTCAACTTCAAGAAAATCCGGTTAACAAAGTTGAAGACGTCCTCAAAGAAGGTCAAGCCGTGGACGTGTGGGTGAAGCGCGTACGCAAGGATCGAATCGAATTGACGATGATCCAGCCGCTCATGTACGAATGGAAAGATATCCAAGATGAAATGATTGTTAAAGGAAAAGTTGTGCGGCTCGAGCCGTACGGCGTATTCGTCGATTTCGGCGCGGAACGACCCGGCATGATTCACATCAGCGAACTGGCGCGTGGTTATGTAAAATCTGCCAGCGATGTCGTCAAAGAAGGCGACGAAGTGGAAGCGAAGGTTCTCACGGTCGATCGCAAGAAGCGGCAAATCCGTTTGAGCATGAAAGCCATTCAGCCAGAAATCGTCGAGGAAGAAAAACCTGAGCGCGAAAGCAAACACGCCAAGCGAAATAAAAAGGTTGAAAAAGAAGTCGAAGTACCGGCGGAAGAAAATCTCGAGCCAGAATTGACCGCCATGCAGATTGCCTGGCAAACCGCGCAAGACCGCGCCAAGTCTCATAAGACTCATAAAGGCAAGCGGATGAAGTCAGCATCCATTGAACAGGAAGATATTCTCAGCCGCACACTTGAAAAACGAATGCCCACTGGCGCATAAAAAAACTAAAATAAAATCACCTCCGCTTGGAGGTGATTTTATTCTAAATCTGATTTGAATATTTTTCAGCAAAGAGCGCAGGCTGACCTCCGGTATGCCAGAACAAAATGGTTTCGTCTTTCTTGAAGAATCCTTTGCGGATCAAATCGATCAGACCCGCGGCGGCGCGGCCGGTATAAACCGGATCGAGCAATAAGCCTTCGGTGCTCGCAAACAAGCGGACAGCTTCGCGTTCGGCATCTGTCAAGACTCCATAACCGGCCTTGCAATATTGATCGGTTGCCAGAACATCATCCGGCATGAAATTGATGCGCTTGCCAAGGCGCTCCGACGCATCCGAAGCCAAAGCGGATATATGAGTTTTCAACCATTCTTCCGATTCATCAATGCTGATTCCCAACACCTTGCCTTTATATCCAAATACTCGTTGGCCCAAAACCAAACCTGCATGTGTTCCACCTGATGAAGTTCCAAACACGATCCAATCCGCTTGGACATTTTGCTTCATGAACTCTTCCATTGCAAAGGTGTAACCCATCGCGCCTGTCGTACTCGATCCACCATACGGAACAAGATACGGTTTCTTTCCTTCCGCAACAGCTTTCTCAAATGTTTCTTTTAGCACGCGGTCGCGATCTGCGCGATCTGGAACATTGATAATCTTCGCACCAAATAATTTATCAAGCAATAAATTTGCAGAAGGTTGATCAGGAAATTCTCCGGTCAATACCAATATGCATTCAAAACCAAATTTCGCCGCCGCCGCCGCGGTTTGACGGCAATGATTCGATTGGACCGCGCCAGCCGAGATCATCATCTTGGCGCCTTGTTCCTGTGCCTCAGCGACAAGGAATTCTAGCTTGCGCGTCTTATTGCCGCCGAAAGCGAGTCCGGTTTGGTCGTCGCGTTTGACTAGAATGCGCGGTCCGCCCAATGTCGCGGAAAGACGCGGCAATTCTTCAACCGGTGTTGGCAAATGAGCAAATCGAACTCGTGAAATATTCATCAGGCTCCTCCAAGTGATTGCTTCGTTTTTTGTTTTCCGCGCGAACGCATCGCATCCAACACGCGCGGAATAATTTCCGAATACATCTTATACCAAAACGGATTAGGAGCGAAGTCCCACGCGCCGAGCGTGCGAACGACTTGCCCGCCCAGTCCCTCTTTGAAACGGAACACACCCCACATCGAATCGCTTTCGTTGAATTCATCAGGAGCGCCCCAAAGATCATAAACCAAACAGCCGCGCGACTTGGCGCGCTTCATCGCTTCCCATTGCAAAAGATATGTCGGCATGTTTTCACGATGCAAATTACGCGACATGCCATAGACATAATACGCGCGTCCTGCAAAATAAAATACAAAGATTGCGGCAACAACTTCCCCATTGACTTCAGCAATCAAGGGTTCGGCGTGCGGTTCAGATGATTGCATAAATGATTCCCAAACCATTTGATAATATTCTTCATTGCGAATCACAAAACCATCGCGCACCGACGTCTCCGCATACATCGTATAAAGCATCGGCAAATCGTCTTTCGTTCCGATGCGAACCGTCACGCCTTTCTTTTCAGCCAGCCGAATGTTATAGCGCGTCTTCTGTTTCATGCGCGCCAACATTTCATCCTCGGATAAAGATAAATCCATCAGGACTGTATTCTTGAATTGGATTTGATCCGATGAATATCGCCAGCCTCTGCGCTTCAACTCTGACATCACAGCCTGTCCGCCGTTATCTTCGCGCGACTCTTCGCTTTGAGGAACCCCAGTTCCCAGCAGGACATCGGGATCAATCTTCAAAAAGATCGCGCCTTGTTCTTTCGCGAAAGTTTGCAAATCATCTAATACACGATTACAAAGCGATTCATTCGACCAATCCAGCAACGGTCCTTTCGGCGCATACAAAATGCAAACCCGATTAGGAAATCCACGTGAAAAAACTGTTCGCTTCAAGACAAGACATGCAGCGTTTACGTTTGACGGATCCAATTGATCTAATTGGTCAGACGAATAAGAGTGAAAAGATTTATCCGACCACACAAGATAAATTGGCTTCCAGCCGTATTTTGATTTAACTTGCGCCCATTCGTAGGTTTGGAGAAAGTGCGGATTGGTTAATTGGGCAATGACCTTATCCCAAAGATTCATTTATCCATCCTCACGTCCTGCTAAACGCCATAGATAAAGTTTATAAAGCAAAGGATCATAAACCTTATCCATTGCCTGCGCGGCGCGCTTGAGTTCGCCGCCGAAGCCGCGCTTGAAGCGATAGACTCCCCACAAACCATCATTACGATTTTCAAATTGCGCTTCAAGTGTTTCTTCGTTTTCATCGGGCACGCCCCATAAATCATATTCATCACAACGGTGCGCTTTTGCCCAGCGCATAGCTTCCCATTGCAAAAGATAGGTCGGCATGCGATTGCGTTCTTCATCGTTAGACGCGCCGTAGATATACCAAGCGCGTTTTCCACGCGCAAAGACCATCAGCGCCGCGAGCGGCTTATTTTCAAACTCAGCGACCAGCAACTCGCACATTCCAGTTGGATGAAACAATTCATAGGCGCGGCGATAATATTCAAGCGAATGCACACCAAAGCCATCGCGTCCGCCAGTGACTTGAATCATTTTATGAAAAGAATCTAAGTCATCCCACGCGCGGACAGTCACTCCTTTCTTTTCGGCGAGACGAATGTTGTAGCGGCACTTCTGCTTCATGCGTGCAAGAATTTCTTCTTCACTTCCGCGAATGTCAATAATAATCGTGCGAGGCGGTTGAATGTTTTGTTTGGAAGGAATGAAGGATGATGGATGAAGTATGTTCTCGTTATCCCAAACGTCAGGTTCAATCTTAAGAAAAATGGCATGATGTTTTTTGCAAACATGGTCAATCTCTTTCCAAAATTTTTCGTTGATTGCTGAATGCAGATGGCTGAATATAAACTTTGGAATATACGCTATCGTGAAACCAAACGGTAATTTACGAAAAAGAATCTGCGCGCCGACATTGCCACTAACTACGCGGACAGCTTCCCATCCAAATGCAGACTTCAACTCGCCCCATTCGCCGGTTTGCAAGATATGCGCGTTGGGATATTGTTCAAGGAATCGATTCCACTCAGCAAGCGATACTTCTGACATTAGACCACTGATATAATTTCAGGCGAAGGCGTTTCGCGGATCGTTGCGCCGGGAATCACTTCATCAAGCAGGGAAATGATTCCGTCGGCGCGTCCGCTTTCAGTCAAAGAAATGAGACGTTGTAGAGTCGCTTGCAATTGATCGCTCGCCATAACATCTTCGTATTGAGAGCGGAAGATATCGGGATGCGCGGTCTTATCATAGGTCTTCTCAGGTTCCCAAAGTTCCTCGCGCAGCTTTTCGCCGGGACGAATGCCGCTGAATTCAATTTCAATATCGCGGCCCGGTTCAAGTCCTGATAAGCGAATCAAATCTTCGGCAAGATCGAGGATGCGAACTTGTTGTCCCATATCGAGCAGAAAGGCTTCGCCGCCTTGTCCCATCGAAGCCGCCTGCAAAACAAGATGCACGGCTTCCGGGATAGTCATGAAGTAACGCTCCATATCCGGATGCGTTACTTTGACCGGCCCGCCATTAGCGATCTGTCGTTTGAAAATTGGGATGACGCTGCCGCGGCTTCCTAAAACATTTCCAAAGCGGACAACGGAATACGCGCGCTTGGTTCGATGAGCCGCCTCAAGCACGATCATTTCCGCGAGACGTTTGGTCGCACCATAAACATTCGCGGGCTTCACCGCTTTGTCCGTTGAGATCAACACCAATCTTTCAACATTATTTTCAATCGCCGCTTCGACAACATTGCGCGTGCCAAAGACATTATTCAAGATCGCTTCTTCTACATTGGCTTGCATTAGCGGAACATGTTTATGCGCGGCGGCATGGAATATCACTTGAACATCTTTAAAAATAGAACGTAAACGTCCGACATCTTTTACATCTGCGATGATTGGCGTCAGATTCAAAGATGAATAATCTTCTTTTAGTTCAAGCAACGTTTCAAAGATGCTGTTTTCGCCGTGACCAAGAATAATTAATTCACTCGGATTCCAGCGCGCGATCTGACGCGAAAGTTCGCGTCCAATCGAACCGCCCGCACCGGTAACAAGTACGCGTTTGCCGCTTAATACATCGCCGATCATTTCTTCGTGAATGCGACGCGGCTCGCGGCGCAACAAGTCGGTGATGTCCACTTCACGCAAACGGCTGACGCTGACCTTCCCGCCGATTAATTCGTAAATACCGGGCATGGTCCGCGAGGGAATCCCTTTGAGGCGACAAGCATCGTTGACGAGACGCACCACGCGTCCCGGCGCGGAAGGAATCGCAAAGATCACTTCGTCCACATGCTGGCTATCGAGTACGTCCGCAATATCGCTCACGAATCCGATCACCGGCACGCCATAAATTTCCTGCCGCTGCTTGACGCGATCATCGTCGAGAAAGCCGACCGGCGTCAAATTAAGTTGCGATGATTTTTGAAGTTCGCGCACCACCAATGCGCCCGCGTCGCCCGCGCCGATGATCAAGGCGCGTCGAGCCTTGCCATTGCGCGGCGCAGTCGATTGTTCCGCCAAAATGCGAAGCGTAAAACGCGAACCGCCAATCAAAACTAGCGACAATAACCAATCAATGCCCAGAGCCGAACGCGGCATACCGGGAAAAATAAGTTTGGTCGAAAGCAAAAGCAACATCACGCCCGAGGTCAACACAGAAGCCGTTGTCACCGCGGCGGTGATGAGCCGCAGTTCATTGGTGCTAGCATACATCCAAATGCGGCGATACAAACCAAAAAAGAAATACGTCGGGGTTTTGATCAATAACGCTACGCCGCACATGACCAACATGGCTGGAAAGTAAAACGGCAACTGCGCCACATCAAGCCGCAATGCAAAACTTCCCATCACAGATACGATGATGAGAATCAAATCGCCGATCAAGACATAGCGATTACGAAAATGCGGGCGTAGTTTTATCCCATCCACTCTACAGTATCTTTCAAACCTTCTGCTAATGAAGTCTGCGTTTTGAAGCCGATTGTTTTCTCGGCATAGGCAGGGCTTCCAAGCGATTTATAAATGTCGCCTGCGCGCGGCGGAGCAAACACCGGCTTGGGTGAGTTCGGAAAAAGTTTATACAGCACATCCAACAGATCGAGGATGCGCGTGCTTTGACCGGTGCAAATGTTAAAGATTTTCCCCGCCGCAGAAATATGTTCGGACGCGATCAAATTGGCGCGCACCACATCACCGACAAAAATCAGGTCGCGCGTCTGTCCGCCATCGCCAAATACTGTAATCGGTTGCCCGTCGCGCAGTCGTCGAATAAAAATCGGAACTGCCGCGGCATACATCGAGTCTGGGCGCTGACGCGGACCATATACATTGAAGTATCGCAAAGCGACAACTTCCAATCCAAACGAACTCGTATAAAGTCCTGCAAACATCTCATCCACGCGCTTCGAAACCGCATACGGCGAAAGCGGCCTCAACGGTGTTTCTTCTTTCAAAGGCAACACATCCGAATCACCGTAGACTGCCGCGCTCGATGCAATCACCGCGCGGCGCACACCGGCTTTGCGCGCGGCTTCAAATAAAATCGAAGTGCCGGTAATATTGACATCAAAACAATCTTGCGGCTTCTCCATCGATTCGGGAACGGAGACAAATGCAGCTTCATGAAAGAGGACTTCAATGCCGCGCACTGCATCCGCGACAACCGACGAATCGCGCACATCTCCTTCAACAACTTCAAAGCGGCTGCCGTTTTTTGAGTTACTCAATCCTTCGAGGTTTTCGCGCTTCCCGCTGGAAAAATTATCAAGGACGCGCACTGCCGCGCCCTGCTCAAGTAATGCGCGGACAAGATGCGATCCGATAAAACCTGCCCCGCCTGTAACTAAATACTGCTTCAACTCATCTGCCCTTTCGACTCAACACGGTTCCGATGGTACGCAGGACAATCATACTATCCATGATCAATGAACGATGCTTGATGTAATAAAGATCATATTCCAACTTGACGACGGTTTCTTTCACATTGGCGACATAACCATAATTGATCTGCGCCCAACCGGTCAGGCCCGGCTTCACCAGCAAACGCGCCCGATAAAAAGGAATCTGCTTTTGAAATTCGGCAACCAACTCGGGGCGTTCGGCGCGCGGACCGACCAGACTCATCTCGCCGCTTAAGACATTCCAAAATTGGGGCAATTCATCCAAACGCGTCTTGCGTAAAAAGTTTCCCACACCCGTCACGCGCGGATCGTTTTCCACGGCAAGCCTTGCCTCCCCGTCGGATTCTGCGGATTGATGCATGGTGCGATATTTATAAATCTTAAAAATCCCTCCACCCTGACCCAGCCGACTCTGCCCATAAAAAATCGGAGCGCCGCTATCAATCCAAGTCGCAACCAGAATAAATGGAAAACTGATTCCGAATAATAATAACCCAACCACGCCGCCCAATATATCCATCAATCGTTTGATGAATTCGTAGAATCGGCTGACCCGCATTTCATCCGTGAAAGAACGGATCATCCAATCGGACTCTAAATGATGAACGGGAACGCGTCCGGCCATTTCTTCATAAAGAATTGGCATGCGAGTCACTTCGACGCCGTGCTCTTGCGCATCAAGAATGGCCTGAAAGGTCGAACCGCGTATTTCGCCGGTAATCGCAATCACAATATCCGAAACATGATAGAACTCTACAATCTGCATCAGACGGCGGCTCGAAGCGATCACCGGAAAACCTTCAAACGTGCGTTTGGATTTATGCGCATCATCATCAATGAAACCAATTAAATTAAATGGCGGCGGTTTCAACTTGTTGAACGTTTGAGCCAGCGCGGTACCCGCTTTGCCCGCGCCGATCACCAAGACGCGGCGCATCAGCTCTGGCGAAGTGTAGAGTCGAATATATAAAGCGCGCCAAATTACAGTCAGCAAAGATGCGATCACAAGAAACGCTGCAAACCCAACGCGCGGCAGTGCATTTGGATCTTCGGTTGTAATGAAAACCAAAGAATAGAATACGATTCCGATAAAGGCTGCGATCTCCAGATCGTGCAGAGTCCTGCGCCAACTCGCGGCGACATGCGGGTCATATAACTCGACCATGAGCAGCAGCCAGCCGATCGGCAGAAGATAAAACCAAAGCGGGATTTTGACGCTCAGCGTTACTAATGCCCATGCCCGCTCAGGTCTGATATGTACAGCAAGCAATTTATAGTATAAATACAGTTTCCATGAATATATGGCCGCAAAATCGGCGGCAATCGAGGCGACTAAATCTCCGAGGATCAGCAAAATACGGTGCTCGCTGGAACGCAAACGAAAGCTGGGACGGGAAGTATTATCAGCCATGATTCTGATTCAAAGGCGATGAAATAAGACTAAATAAAAAACCGCTACCCCATGAAAGATGCATGATCGAAATGGAAAGCGGCAAACCAATCACAAGAAATGATTTATGATTCCGAAATCCAACTCGAACGCTTGCGACTATTAGAAACAAAAGATATAAAATAATTTCAATGGATAAAAGCCAGCGAGTGAAGGAAAACCAAAAAGATAAAATTATCAATGCAATCAAACTTGCAACGAATAATGGCGGAAGTGCCTGCCGCCAACGAATGGTATTTGTATAACGCTTTAGCATTTTCCATTTCCAAAAACCGTACCGCCAATATTGACGCGCCAATTCGCGGAATGAAGCGCGTGCAAAATATATCGAACGGATCTGCGGATCGAGCCAAACAACGCCACCCGCTTTGCGGACACGCACATTGAATTCATAATCTTCATTCGTTAACAAGGTTTCGTCAAAGCCGCCAATTGCATCTATAAGTCCGCATCGAAATGCGCCGAACGGAACCGTATCCACTGCGCCAGCTTTGGGATTCAGCCGATACATTGCATCGCCCACACCCAACGGATGCGCGGCCGCAGCGGCAATTGATTCTGCAATCCAGCCTTTGCCACCCGGCTGAATCTCCCACACTCCGCCAATGTTTGCACCTTTGCCTTCTTCCAACGCTTGCACACAGCGTTCAACATACTCAGGATTCGGCTGTGAATGCGCGTCGAGGCGAACGATGATCTCGCCGCGCGATTCTTTAATTGCCAAATTCAGACCCGCAGGAATGCTGTGGCGCTCATTGTCCACGACGCGAAGCGATAAATCGGGATGATCGCGTTGAAACAAGTTGATTCGTTCGCGGGTGTTATCCTGCGATAAAGCGTCAGCAATAATAATTTCCATTTGTGAATGAGGATAAGTTTGAGCCAGAACCGCATCCAATAATTGACGGATGGTGGCTTGTTCATTGTAACATGGGACGATAATTGAAACGAAAGGCGGCATAGTCAACTTGCGTTTTAAGTTTTAGTTTTAAATTAAATTCCCAAAACGAAAATTTATTTGGGTGGGCGGCTATTCAACGGCAAATGAACGATGAATGCTGTCCCTCGCCCCAACGCACTGCGGACGCTAATTCTACCACCATGAGCGGCGACAATTTCATGAACAATCGCCAGCCCCAGTCCCGCGCCGTGATGCTCGCCGCCCGCCCGCGCCGAATCCGCTTGATAGAAACGGTCAAAAATATGCGGCACATCCTCCTTCGGAATGCCTTTGCCAGTATCATCCACCGCAACTTGAATCTCATTGCGATCATGGATGGCGCGCAAGGTAATGCTTCCGCCTTCTGGCGTGAATTTTAAGGCGTTATCCACCAAATTTGTAAATACTTGCGCCAGCCGATCACCATCTCCTAATAATGGAGGAAGATCGTTTGCGAATCTAGCATTCAATGTAACGCCGGCTTTGGAAGCCATCGGCGCGAATTTTTCAACAATGCCGTTGAGTAAAGCGCGGACATCAACCGGCGACATCTGCAAATTAATGATGCCCGCGTCAAGGCGCGCAAGATCGAGCAAGTCAAGCGCCATGCGATGCATTCGTCCCGACTCATTATAAATGACCTCAGCCGCTTGCTTGCGAGCTTCGGGCGTATCCACTGTCCCATCCATAATGGCCTGCGCAAAACCTTGGATGGATGTCAGCGGCGTTTTGAGTTCATGGGAAACATTCGCAACGAAATCACGCTGGGATTTTTGACTCGCCTGCACGCGCATCATCATCGCATTAAAAACCCGCGTCAATTCCTGGACCTCGTGCGGGCCACGCGCATCGACAGGCATTGCCGTCCCTTGAGGAAAAGCCTGCGCCGCGGAAACGAGTCGTTGCAATGGATCAGCGATCCAACGCGCGATCACGAAAGCCAAGATTAAGGATAGCAACAACGCAATGACACCGCCTTCCAATATTGGCGCCAAAAGTTCGTCCGTTAAAAGTGCAAGGACTGGGGTCTTGGGCCGCGGCGAAGCGACCATCAACCAATTGCCATTAGGAAGTTGTCGAAGCGTGTAAAGCCAAAACTTTCCAGTCCGATCCCGAACCGTTTGAGTAAGGCGCGATAAAATTGCTTGTGACGGTAAAGAGATTGCCGATGAAGTTGCATCAGTATCTGTAAGTGCAACCCCATTTGAATCAAAAGTCAAGATGCGAACATCTAATGCTTGAGCAATGAAATTAACATTACTGGTGGACGGATCAGTCACAAGACCATCAGCGGCTCTTAACTGCACGAACGTTTGGCGATAGAGAACCGGATTACGCAGAAGATATAGAATTAAAACAAATGCAACGACTCCCAGAGCCGTGACAATGAGCATGGCATAACTCAACCAAAGCCGAGTGCGAAGAGATGAAAACATATTTTAAGGATTACGCATTGCGCAGATGTATCAAACCACCAATTTGTATCCAACACCTGTAACGGTCTCGATCTTGATCGCGCTGCCTTCAAGTTTTTTACGAAGATGCGCGACGTGAACATCCACAGTGCGAGTCTGTCCATAAAAGTCAAAGCCCCATGCCATTTGAAGCAATTGCTCGCGCGTGAACACACGTCCGGGCTGGTTTGCCAAGGTCAGCAACAGATCAAATTCTTGCGTTCGCAGATCAAGCAGACGGGAACCAACGCGCGCTTCGCGGCGGTCAGGATCGATCATCAGCTCGCCCAGTTGGACAGGCTTATCATTCCCAGAAGGTTTGTTTTCACCCCGCCGCAAAATAGCTTTGACGCGCGCAACCAATTCACGAGGATTGAAGGGCTTCGTCAGATAATCATCCGCGCCGAGTTCGAGGCCGAGAATTTTATCAATGTCTTCATCGCGCGCCGTCAGCATGAGAATCGCAACGGAATTATTTTCAGCGCGGACGCGGCGGCAAACTTCAAAGCCGTCCAGCTTCGGAAGCATTACATCTAACACCACCAGCGCAGGTTGGAGACGCGTAATCGCCTCCAACGCGGCTTCCCCATCTTTGGCTTCCTGGATGCGAAAGTTGTCACGCTCGAGATACATGCGCGCCAATTGCAAAATGGACGGCTCATCGTCGACGAGCAAAACCAGTTCGTTGGACACTCAATCACCACGCGGAGATTCAAGCAAAGCAACCGCTTCGATCTCAACCAACGCGCCTTTAGGCAACGCCGCAACTGCGACCGTACTGCGCGCCGGTGGGTTCTGAGAAAAGAATTCGCCGTAGATGGCATTCATCGTGGCGAAATCATTCATATCCTTTAAGAAGACCGTGGTCTTCACTACATAATTTAAACCTGAATCAGACGCCTCCAGCACCTGCTTGAGATTGGTCAACACCTGACGAGTTTGCGCTTCGATGCCGCCGTCTACCAATTCGCCTGTTGCTGGATCAATGCCAACTTGTCCCGCAGTAAACACCATCGCCTCGGTTTGTATCGCTTGTGAATAAGGGCCAATTGCTTTGGGGGCTTTTTCAGTAAAGATAATTTTCTTGCCTTCTGTCGTAAACATTCAACCTCCGATGTAAATTTTAAGATTGCTTATTAAGTTTCAACGAGTATACAACCGAGAAGCAAGACAAGCAATACCAACGCGTAAAGACACGGCGTTGAGCCGTGTCTTTGACAAATCTATTTTTGATTATCCGTTCGTGCCGCCTGAAGATGAAGACGGTGTGGGCGTTGCCGGTGGATTGGCTTGACGAAATGCCTTGATCGCTTCACGTAAAGCCTTGCCGGTTTCTCTCAACCCAATCTGACGAATCTCTGTAACCTTGGAGTGAAAATCTTGGACGGTTTGCAGAGCTTGGGTCGGATCGGTTACATTGCCGGAGGCATCAAAACCCGCATGAGTTTGGATAATCGCCTGTATCTCGGAATAGATCGGTTGCACATTTTTTACGGCGGTGGAAAAAGCATTCAGTGCGGTTTGAACCGAAGATACATCTTTGCCCTTGGCTTTCGCATCATCCAACTTGGTTTGAATTTTGGTAATCAAACCGTTGGCGCGATCGAGAATCTTACCGATGCGCGCATAAACAGTCTGCTCTTTTGACCAAGCCTTCTGCAACCGATCACTCGAAGGCTGACCTGCATTCGGCGTTACCGGCGGATTTGCCGACTGAGCATACGCACTGACGAACGGCAGAGCGCTCAGACCCAACGCAGCAATCACTGCCACAATCAAACTTTTCTTAAACCACATCGCAATCATCGACATTCGAATCTCCTTATTTCTTTTTGATGATTACGATTTTAGATTGCAGGGGTTATGGAAGTATGGCTCGGATGTAAAAAGATTGTAAAATCTATTTGCGGTGCACAGCCAGCATGGTCAAGTCATCCGCAAGCGGAACAAAATCGATGAAAGTGTTGAGGCTGGATTCAATCGCGTCCAGCATGGCACCCGTAGAAGATGATGAGTCAGAACGAATCGCGTCCATCAAGCGGGCTTCGCCAAAGAGATCACCATCGGGAGAGAATTCTTCCGTTAAGCCATCGGTATAAAACAGAACGCTCTCACCGTCGGACAGCTGAATCGTCTGCTGGGATATTGTCCGCGCTTCGGTTGCACCGAGTGCCACACCGGTGCGGGTCAATCGTTCAATCTCTCCATTGGTCTTGATCCACAGCGGCGGATTATGTCCGGCGTTGGCATAAGTTAATTCGCATGTGTTTAGATCAAGCACGGCATACACAGCGGTCACAAACATTCCCTGTTTTGTATCGGGCATCAACAATTCATTGACATGTTGTAACGCTTCAGCCGGAGATGGAGTCTCGATCACTGCCGCCCGCACCAAGGTCCGCGTGAGCGCCATAAAGAGCGCGGCCGGCATCCCTTTATCAGCCACATCGGCAATGAAGAGTCCGAGTTTTTGATTCGGCAATTCCATCACATCATAAAAATCACCGCCCACTTGCCGCGCGGTTTTCCAGCGGGCCGCCAATTCCCAACCTGAAGGTTGCGGCAACGACTCAGGGATGAACGTCTGCTGAATTTGCCGTGCCAATTGAACTTCCGTTTCGAGACGCTCGCGCACCACCATCTCTTTTTGCAAACGATCATCTTGAATCGCAAGCGCGGCTTGCTGTGCAATACCCGTGATGATTTCCAAACGACGCGCGCGAAATCGGCGTCCGCCGGAAGCTTCTTGCAATAGCAAGACGCCAAACGCATCCGCCTTGACCGAAAGCGGAACCGCATAAAGAAGCGGTTCATTGCTCCGAACAATTTCATCGTCTTCGCGCCGCCAAGATTCGTTGAACTGAATCCACTGCTCCGGTTTATTCAGCGCTGTTAGCGGATGAACTAAAAGGCTGTTGGAATCGCGTGTTGCATCCAGCAATGGAAACGAACCGACTGCAAAATCATCTTCCATTAAAATTTTTTGCGCTTCATTATCAAAACCATAGGCCTGAACGGGATGAAACAATTCCTGTTCGGCATCCCAAAGATATAACGCCACGCGTTCCACGCCGACCAAAATCGGCATCACGCGCACAATCGTGCTGAGGATTTCATCTAGATCATTCAAGGTGACCACGGCTTGCGCCACTTGCAATAACGCGGCAGAGGCATACGCTTGTTCCTGTGCCGTATCATAAAGACGCGCGTTTTCAATTGCAACCGCGGCGTAACTTGCAAAAGTTGTCACCATCGCTTGAGCTTCGTGACCATAACGTCCCGGCGTGTGATGCGCCAATGAAATCACACCGACCGGTTGATCGCCAATATGCAGTGGTGCTGCAAGCGAAGAATAATTCGATTCAAAACCGGCGGCTTGACCCGATGGCCAGATCGGATCAGTGGGCTTACGAATCACAGGGCCTTCGGATAACATCGCCCGCGTCAAAGCAATCGAACCGTCGAGGTTAATCAAGCGTGCTTGCTCAATCGCTTGCGGATCGCCGCCATGAACTGCGGCCAGTGAAAGATCACCGTCATTTAACAACCAGATCGTCGAGACATCCACTGGAAGGTTGCGCTCGATTTCGGTCAGAATAGAATCGAGAACTTGATCCACATCGGCATTGGAGGATAACAAGCCTGCCACTTCCCGCAGACTATCCGACACTTGCCGCCGCCAATGTTCCGAGCGATATAAGTCCGCGTTGCGAATGGCTGCGGCAATCGTTCCCGCAACCGTCTCGAACATGATTCGATCATCTTCAGTGAAAACGTTCAGCTTATCCGATTGAATGTCCAGCACGCCGATAACTTTTTCATTGAAAATTAATGGCACGCACAATTCAGAGCGCGTGTTCTTCGGCGGAAGCAGTGACGGTTGATAACGCGCGTCTTTAGAAACATCATTGGCAAGTAAAGTTTGACCTGCGCGTGCAACCCATGGAATGATGCCTTGCGAATCGTCCAGCGGAATGGAATATCCTTCGAGAGATTGGCTGCGGATTCCGCTTCCGGCTTCATATTCGATCAGTCGTCGATTCGGATGGACGGTGAACAGATGCACAAAAGGAAAACCAAATTGATTATGAATAAGTTCAGCCGTATCGCGCATCAACTCACGCAGATCGAGCGTTGACGTGACGCTCCTGCTAACTTCGGCGATTAACGATAATTGATCCGCGCGGCGGCGGACATCGCCATACAAACGTGCGCCTTCCACGGCGCGCGCAATATTATCTGCCAGAGATTCAAGCAAGAGCAAATCATTAGGATGGAAGGCGTTGATATGATTAGATTGAATATCCAGAACGCCGAGAATACGATCTTCGATCTTGAGCGGGATGACCGCCTCCGAGCGCGTTTCAGGCAGGGGATCAATAAATCGAAAACGGTCATCCGCTCGAACGTCGGCGGCGACGATACGTTCGCCCGACTCAGCTACTTCGCCGATCAGTCCTTGACCGATTTCAATATCCAATGCAATCGCAGTTTTCTTTTTCCCTTTGCGCGGCGCGGATGCGCTGGAACGGAAACGCAAACTTTTGGTTCCATGACGAAGCGTAAAGATTCCGACATAATAATAGTTAAAAGTTTTTTGAATGAGTTCCGTCACGCGCTGCGCCAGCTCATCTACATTCAAGACGTTGGCGATTTGCGCGCTGACCTGCCGGACGAGATTCAATTGTCCAAGGCGAAACCGTTCGACCTCGACGCGATGCGACGCATACAAACCGATTGCAACAATGCTTGTAAGACTTTCAATTAATTCAATTTCTTCTTTTGAAAAATTCGGGCCGCGCGAACGCGTCACCTGTAATGCGCCAAGAACCAATCCCTGATCTTCGATCGAAACAGCGACCCATGTTTTTTTTGTCTTGGCTTTTTTGCTTGCGTCTTTTAAAAATGGTTTATGTTTCTTGACCGCGTTACGCATTCCATCTAACGAGGGTTGAGACGGAAACACATGCCCGGCATCCCAATCTGGCAAACGAAATAAATTTTCGTGGAGCCAGACATCCACCTTCCCCGCGACGAGTCGGCTCGTCATCGCAATAATGCGATCGCGCTGCTCAACCAGAGAACTTGTGCTGACCAATTGTTCCCCGAGACCGGCAATCTCGCGCCAATCAAACGCGTCAGGGATACGTGCGGCCTTAGGCATGGCTATCCTTTTCGTTTGACCAGCGTAAGGAGGTTGCCCGCCTGCGTAGATTCATAATGAACTTCATCCATCAATTTCCGCATTAGATAAATACCGAGTCCCCCGATCTTGCGATCCAATAAATCCGCGGTCAAATCCGGCTCTTCCACTTGTGCGGGATCAAAATTTTTTCCATGATCCAACAAAGTGATGATTAAGCGATCTGCGCGGAAATCACAACTGACATCAAATTTTCCATCCGGCTTGCCTTCATAGGCATGTTCGATCACGTTGGAGGCGGCTTCGTCCGCCGCCAGCTGGATGGAATAAATTTCTTTCGCATTAAAGCCCGCTTCCCGCGCCTGATCCCCGACGAACGTACGAATCTCGTCAAGAATATCAAACGTGGTGGAAAAAGTTAAAGTCTGCATCGGGTAATGAAAGGCCGCCTCACACGGAATCTGAAGCGGCCTCCATTCAATCAAATGATTTTACAGCAACCCGCTTACAAACTACCAACCGCCTCAAGCGGATCGCTGAAGGATCTAAATAGTTCAGTAAACCCTGCCAGTTCAAGCGCTTCGCGGATTCGATCCGGCACGGATGCCAGCACGACTTCACCGCGATTATAACGTTTGCAGGAGCGCTGTGCCGCAAGCAGGGCGCGGAATCCGGCGCTCGACATATATTCCAACTTACTCATATCCACAACAATCTTGTAGATACCTTTTCCGATAACAGTGTCGAGGGCTTTGCTGAATTGAGGCGCAGTAGAGCTGTCTACGCGCCCTTCGACCAAGACCATATCACAATGTTTAAATTCCTTGGTATTGATTTCCATACTCGTCCTCCATCTGAAGAATGAGAAGTAGTCTTGCGATGGTCAAAATTATATCACGAGAAATTATAACCCATCTACAAAACTATCGCACTGGATCGAAAGACTCGTGCGAGTGCAAGATCGTTTTCCAGCTTAGCGCTCCTCCTACCCATCCCTTTCAATGATAGAATTAGAAACATTATTAACATAGTTTATCTTGCAAAAAAATGCTTACTTGAAGGCATTTTGAAAGTAAATGGAGATTATGTTTTCATGGGTTTCGGTTCAATAATTTAAAGTCAAGGAGTTGGAAAATCAATGAACGGAGAACCTATCATGGTCATGCTCGTGGAAGACAACATGGATCACGCGGAATTGGTGATGCGCACACTGGAAGATCATCGCATTGCCAATCGAATCCGCCACTTCACAGACGGACAAAGCGCACTCGATTATCTTCTTCGCCGCGGTGAATTCTCGGATTCCGCCGCCAGCCCGCGCCCGCATGTGATCCTGCTCGATTTACGTCTGCCGCGCGTGGATGGCTTACAGGTCTTGGAAATCATCAAAGAAAATGACGAACTCAAAGCCATACCCGTGATTATTCTCACCACTTCGGAAGCGGAACGAGACGTAGTGCGCGCTTATAACCATTACGCCAACAGTTACCTCGTCAAGCCATTGGGATACGAGGAGTTCCGGAAACTCATGGATGATTTGGGGTTTTACTGGCTAGGATGGAATACCCATCCGAATATATAAATTTCGAATCAATTGTAATGTTGGACCATTCTTCACTTGAAATTCTACTGATCGAAGACGAACCGGCACACGCTGAGTTGATTCAACGCGCTTTTGAAGAACGCACGCCGAGTTTTCACATCGAACATGTATCACTCCTTTCTCAGGCACGCCAATATCTTTCCGATAAGAAACCTGATCTTATTATTACGGACTGGCGTTTACCGGATGGCGACGGCTTGGAGTTATTATCGGACCGGAAAAATTCTTTCGATGCACCGGTCATCTTTATGACAAGTTATGGAAGCGAACGTATTGCGGTGGAGGCAATCACATC
>JBAUMB010000144.1:0-11584 GCA_049578465.1 Anaerolineales bacterium | reverse complement strand
ACAGCATGTCTTCATCCAGGGCGCGTTCAAGATCATAAGTATTGCCGCCGCCATGCGGATTATGCAAGCCCTGGCCTTTAAGTTTCAGATCTGCTTCGAGGCGAGTCGCAAACTCAGGTGTGAAACTGACCTGCATCGGGCATCGATCAGGTTCTTGATGTTTCAATGCGGTCAAAACGCGCTCGCGATGATTCATGTTAACCTGATAGATTCCAAAGAGAAACCTGCTTAGAAATAGAGGTGATAATTGTAGCACCCAGATCGATCAGGATACGATCCGGTTCTTTATGATCCAAAGCTAACTTGACACGCTCGCGGGATTTCATCATTCCAAAATTAACGAAGTCTTCGACGCAGTACGGCCTGCAGGGAAACGGATGCCACAATGATGAGACCGTAGATTAATTGCGTCCAATATGCAAGCCAGCCTGCAGCAACAATTCCCGGTTGGATGATCGCGATAATAAATGCCGCAATGACGGTGCCATAGATCGTGCCTGTGCCGCCGAATACCGATGTTCCGCCCAGAAACACAGCGGCTAGTGTGTTCAGCAAGTAACCACCGCCGATCGTTGGCCAGAAGAACAAAAGCGATTCGCTGACCATGAAGCCTGCAAATGCCGCTCCCATTCCAACCAGGCAAAAGGCGATTATTTTGGTACGATCCACATTAACGCCCATCAACCGGGCACTCTCCGCATTATCTCCGGAAAGGTATACATGCGCTCCGAACTTATGTCGGTTCAGGAAGAACCATGCGATCGCGGCAAGAATAATGGTCCAGATAAACTCGGCCGGGATAACCCCGGCAAGTTTGCCAGTCAATAACGGGTAGAGGATCGTGGATTGAACCTCAGCCATTCCTTTGCCTTGGCCATTGGTCGTCACTAAAACAACCCCTTCCCAAAAGTACTGCGTGCCAATCGTTGCGACGAGGGAGGGAATGCCCAGCTTAACAACGATCAAACCATTTAAGAGTCCGGCCAGTAGACCGGCAAGCAGGCAAGCTAAGAATCCCAAATAGACATTGTGAGTTGGTACATAAGCAAGCTCGTAGGCAGCCATACCCCATCCCATGACAGACGTGAAAGAGAGATCCATTTCCTTGACGACAACAACGAGTGTCAGGGGAATTGCCATGATGGCAAAGAAAGGTGTCGTCAACATGAGTGAATTGTAGATATCATATCCTGCAAAAGTTCTGGGCGACCTCCATAAAAAGAAAGCCCAGATAAGGATTGCAACAATGGTGAGGGTAATCTGCGGCGCCCATTTGCGCAGGAATCTGGAAAAACCTTTTGTCTTTGTGGCCGGGGATAGAGCTTTAGCTTCGCCAGCGGAATTCATCGGATGTGTCTCCATTTTTCACCTTACTGTTTCGCCTGGTCGCTCTGTTCCAGGCTGCCGGTCTGAGCGACACGATACAAGCGATCGAGTAATTCATCAAGTGTCAATTCATTCTTCATATACTGCCCGGCGGTCGTACCGCGGTCGAGCACCACGATGCGATCTACAACCGGGTAAACATGGAAGATGTTATGGTCGATAAAGATGCATGATTTCCCGGCCGCTTTAATCCCGTTGACAAAATCCAGACACTTCTTGGTCTCAGAGAGCGACAAGCCCATCGTCGGCTCATCCAGGATAATGAGCTCAGCCTCAAAGTACAAAGCGCGTGTAATCGCAACTCCCTGACGCTCGCCGCCTGAGAAAGTGCCAACGGTCGATTCCGGCGATACTGCCGAAGAAGTGAATCCCATGGCGGTCGACATTAATTTTTTGGTCTCCTTGATCATTGTCTTGATATCAAGGACGCCCCAACGATTAGAAAGTTCTCGTCCGAGAAAGATATTACGCCATAACGTTTGCTGGTCCGCCAAGGCGCGCTCCTGATATACAACCTCGATCCCGAAGTCGCGTGCCATCGGGACGGAAAGGTGGTTGATTTCCTTCCCTTTCCAAATAATCTGGCCACCCGCGTCAGGCGGATGATAGCCAGTAATAATCTTAACCAAAGTCGACTTTCCGGCGCCATTATCGCCGAGCAACCCTACAATCTCATTGTTCCCAACTTGGAAGTTCACATCGTGAAGGGCAGTAACTTCTCCAAAAGTCTTGGATACATTTTTTAATTGGAGGAGATGTTCCATCGAATCACCTATTTTAAGTTGGGGTGCAGGACGATGTGCCCCGCACCCCATATACTTGCATCAATTTTGATAGCTCTGCTGGGTCATGTCAGCAGGATGCTCTTAGCGAATGTTTTCATTTGCAAGCGGGGCAATGAAGGCCACATTGTTCTTCGTGACGAATCCTGCACCGGTGTTGATGTCTAGGCCCGAGAATCCGTAAACCTTTGTCAGGCAGATTTGTAGGATGGGGAGATAGCCCTGCAACCATTCCTGTTGGTCGATCACCAGGTTCTCGTACCCGCTTTGGATGGCGACGACAGTGGCCGGAGACATATCGAAGCCGGCCATAAAGATGTCACCCGGTTTCTTGCCGGCGGCCTTCAGATACGTGCCTACCGTTGCGGTCACGCCGCCGTGGTCGGTCACAATCAGCTTAACATCAGGATGTGAGGAAACGTACCCAGTGAAGGTAGCCGTGCCTTGAGTGGGATCTGCATTGGTCGCCGAGTCGATTTCGATGTAATCCACGGTCAAGCCTGCCTTGGTAAGGGCATCAATAGCCCCTTGCGTGCGCAGACCACGGCTGGGTTGGGATTTCAAACCCCAGACCATAGCCCGATCACCTGCTTTGACTCCGGATTCCTTAACGGCCTCCGTGCCGAGAGAAAAGCCTGCATCATAATTCACGGCGCCTACATATCCGAAGCCCTGCGCGGCATATTTTGCCTGAGCGGTTGGCAGTTCGGTATTCTGGCTGGTGACGATGATTCCCTGAGCTTCAGCGGCATCGATCAGAGGATCAAAGGATGTATCGCCTGGGTGACCCATTACAGCGATCCCATCGGGTTTCGTGGCAGCGGCTTCCTGGAATTGCTGGGTCATGGTCTGGGGATCCCAATTCGACCACTCATAATCAACTTTGGCTCCCAGATCAGCCGCCGCCTGCACGGCACCATTATAGACGTTCACAGCAAACACACCACCCGCGGGGCCGCCGGGGAAGAAAACGATGTGAACGTTGGAGCACCATTTATTGGTAGCGGCAGTTCCTCCGTTGGCGGATGTCGCAGCAGCCGGAGCGGCTGCAGGGGCAGCAGCGGGAGCAGGTGCACATGCACCGAGTGCTATGGCACACAACGATACTAGGGCAATTCCTCGTAAAACTTGCTTGAACATTTGAAACTCCTTTCAATCATTTATTTAATTTATGGAATCGACAATTATCAGTTCTGAAACTCCGATTACATTATTAGGTAAATCATCCACCTCCTTCCAGGGGCTTTGTGGTTTTGTTATCGTATTGATCGCGATGGGATATGTAAACCACATGTGAATGCACTGATCTTCTCGATGCGAACTTGCCCTCGCTTAAGTGCTTGTTTAGCAACGCGGCCAAACCCAGAGGAGGCATTTCCTTTTTCTCGATGCCCGCTCTTTTTTCAGGGCACGCAATACCTTCATTCACTTTCATAGCCCAGCCGCAAAGAACTAGCGCGCACAACCAAAGTCGGTTCCAACATAATGGATTTAAGACAGATCGGGGTTCCTTCATTCCAACCCGACTCGATGATTTTGATAATTTCCTCTACAGCCACTTTACCAAGATTATATTGATCAGGATGCACGGTCGTTAGGGGAGGCCAGAAAAAAGCAGATTCTGGCATATTATCAAACCCAACAATCCCGATATCTTGAGGAATCCCCAAACCTTTCTGGTGTACAAATTGCATTGCCCCAAGCGCCATCTGATCATTGGCAACAAGGATTGAATCCATATCGGTGTATTGCTCAAAGAGTTTTACAGCCGCTCGAGTGCCGCTTGACGACGACCAATTTCCTTCCACCCAGAAATCATCACGAAATTCCATGCCGGATGCCAGCAACGCGTCTTTCCATGCCTTCATACGCTGCCGAGCTTCCCACCATTCCAAGGGGCCCGAAATATGGCCAATGTGCTTATATCCCTGCTCCAGCAAATGGGACATCGCCAGACGTTCACCTGAGTAATTGTTTATTGATACCGCAGAGATATTTTCGCGCGGCTCCATCGATAAATAGATAATAGGTATATCGAAATCCATAGCCAACTTATTTACCCAACTTCGATTATCGCCCACTTCCTGTACAGCCCAAATAATTCCATCCACATGATGAGAAACAAGTGCATGAAAGATAGGCTCACTATCATTCGCGTCGAAACGTGGCAACTCTTTTAGAAGGAGAGCGTATCCAGCCTCTTCCGCAGCAGCCGTTATACCGTTTAGTGTGCGTGAAGGGCCCATATAATTCAAGCCAGCAGTAACAATCCCTAAAGTGTGGCTGCGCTGGCGAATCAAACTACGGGCTAGTGCACTAGGTCGATACCCCAACTTTTCTATAACATCTTGTACATGTTTACGAGTCTCTGGGGAAACATCCGGTCTTTCGTTAATTACACGGGAAACAGTTTGAGTAGAAACGCCTGCCATGGAGGCAACTTCCTTAATAGTTGGTCGAATAACCTTTCTGCGCATGTTATCGTTCCCGTTATCGATAACAGTATAGCAAAACCTTATCTAGGAGTCAAGTAAGTTTCTCATTATTTATCATGGCGTTACAAAGTCTAGAAAAGGGTACATCCAAGCGTCAATTGGGAAAGAAGCTACTAAAGTGAAAAAATTCCGGCGATCTTCGATGCGTCCGAGAATCTCAAGTCGCTCCATTCTAGCCAACTCGTTTCCATCACTTCATTTCTTGATGACACCGAATACTCGCCTTAATTATAGAAAAACTTTGGCAGAGACTTTACAGAAACGCCCAAACCTTTCCATAAATTTTCGCAAAAAGAATGGTTTTCCCGCTTTCCCTCTAGTTATCAAAGCACCACCATTCATCTTTAGGAGAGGGATCCATCCGTAATTCATAAGAAGAAAACCAAAGCACACCACGAATGGCATTCTAGTTTTTTCTTCCAGTAAATAAAAATTCTTCTGTGCAAAACAGAAACAGGGATTGGGGCAATCATGTCAGATGCTCAAACTGGTAAGCACTAACTGCCTTAGTGGTTTTATCTCAAAATCCGAGCGGATAATTAAGTAGCCATCACAGGAGAGAGGCTTGCATAAATAAATCCTTTAAGATGACGAGGTGCCCAGCGACGAGACCCGTCCCGTCAGTGTGAAAAACCATTTCTAAAATATTTGTATCCGTTTCGGCCGGTGAATGCGACAAGGCCATTTTTACATCCGTTGCACTGAGTGTAACCCCATATTCGTCCTACGAGCCTGCGCCAACGCCTTGGACTAATAAAGATTACCCGCGGGATTACCCATATGGGTAATAGCAATTACATCCACACCCTTTATGATGAAAAGAATTATCTGTTCCTATCATTCACACAAGGTGAACTATGCAGACCAAAAATCAAGCCTTACGCCCTGATGATCAAACGATACGCGGATCGCATTCGGATTCATTCCATTGGTTAACAGCCCCCGATGTTAAAACATGGCTGGAGGAACGCGATGCCTGCGCGTTGGTGGCATCCATTCGAAAGAACGGCGAATCCACTCATGGAAACTTGAAGCGGGCCCTTGCAGCCTTAAGCATCATGGGGCATCGTTGCGGCGAAGTCAACGGTGAAGGGGATGGATGTGGAGTGATGACCGACATTCCACGCATATTATGGGCAAAGGCGCTTGAGCAGGAAGGGAAGCCAGGCTGGCTTGCCGAAGACCGCCGCTTTTTTGTCGGGCACTTGATGATTCCAAACACAGAGTCAAACGTACCAGGAGTTCAAGCAACCATTCTCAATATGCTAAAAGAGAACGACATTGATCTATTATTGGATCGCCCGATCCAAACGCGGCCACAGGCGCTTGGAAAAATGGCGCGCATGCAGGCGCCTCATCTATGGCAAATCGCAGGCTTGGTGCACAACGGTCCTCTCGAAAATGTGGAGCGGACACTCTTTGACCTAACTATTGATATTGAGCGTCGCACAAAAATCGTGGTTGCGTCACTCTCAAGTTATATGGTGATCTATAAGGTGCGCGGCTCTATTGAAACGCTTTATCAGTTTTATCCGGAATTGCGCAACCCCGACTTCACAACTGCCATCACAATTGGGCACGCTCGTTATTCGACCAACACCGCAACGAGTTTCGAACGTGTCCAGCCCTTCAGCCTGCTTGGACATAACGGCGAGATCAATACGATTGCCCGTCTACGGGAACAAGCTCAGATGCTGGGTATTGATTTGCTAGAAGGCGGGAGCGACTCGCAGGACTTGGATCGGCTTCTGGCAACATTGATCCATAGATATCGCTTCACATTAACCGAGGCAATGGAATTGGCTTTTCCACCCATCCTAAGCGAAGTGGAAAAACTTTCGCCTGATCTGCAAACTGTCTATAAATATTATCGACAAGCCTTTGGTCCTTTCGCCCAGGGCCCCGCAGGCATCATTTCACGTTTCGGCGATGAATGCGTCTTTAGCGTGGATGCGCTGGGGTTACGTCCATTATGGTTTGGTGACACGGAAAAGGAATATTTCTTTTCATCGGAAAAAGGCGTCTACCATCTGGATACCATGCACTTGGACCCCATCCCCCTTTCGCCCGGCGAGAAGATGCGCGTCCGCATCCGCCGCGGACTTACAGTGGATGTGTCGGACTATCCAACGATCCAACAGCGAATGTTAAATCTGACCGTTCGCAGATTTGGCTCACTCGAAACCATCGAAAAGCGGATTGCCCATTCGCCTTTGGCTTTCACATCTGAAATTCATGCCGGGGAGAATGGGCCGCATCATCCTGCATCACAAGTCAGCTTGGACAATCGCCTCTCGGCTTTCGGATGGGGACGCGAAGATCTTGAGTGGGTACTCGAGTTAGCGAAGAATGGTAGTGATCCGATTAGCTCGCTCGGTTATGATGGTCCGCTAGCGCCTCTCTCAAAAGAGCGCCAGAATATTTCAGATTACTTTAAGGAAGCGGTTGCTGTTGTGACCAACCCGGCAATCGACCGCGAGCGGGAAGCGGAGCACTTTTCCACACAGACTGTTATTGGGCCGCGTCCTCCGCTATCGCCGAATGAGCTTGAACAAGTTGCAACATTCACACTCGATGCACCAATAGTATTAGATGATTCTGATTGCTCGCCCTTTGACAGGAAGTTGCTCAGGCAGGTAGCAGCTGAAACCGGTTGTGCAACTCTAGATCAATTGATTAGAGGTTTCGAGGCTGGTCGTGTCACCAGATTGCAAACCGTTACCCTGCCGGAGGAAACAACCATGCAAGGGTTGGAGCGAATCGCTCAATCGGCCGTGGAAGCTGTTCGGGACGGAGCCCAGCTTCTCATCTTTGATGATGCGGATTCATTCAGAGATGGATATGGATGGATCGATCCTATCCTGATATTGGGTGTTGTGGATCGTGCTCTTCGTCAAAGTTTTGTGGAACAGGAAATTTCTTCTTCTACTCCGCTCCCATTGGGCGATAATGGAAAAATTGACCTCGGCCTGATGGCTTCCAAACCCTCAAAAAATTTACGCCGTCAAACCGGGCTGATCCTCCGCAGCGGAGCGATTCGCAATCTGCATGACGTAATCATGTGCATTGGTATGGGCGCTGATGCAGTGGTGCCTTACTTGATGTTTGAAACGACGATCCATAATGTCCGTATCCCTCCCGAAGAATATCCTGGACGCTTGAAGAACATATGGAAGGCTTTATGTTCTGGTATTGAAAAATGTACTAGTACCATGGGAATTCACGAATCGCGTGGCTATGGCCGTTTATTCGCCAGCATTGGTCTGAGTCATAGTATCGCTTTGACTCTTGGGGCAAAAAATTACGCGGGCTCTGAACTTGGGGGATTGAAATGGGAAAACCTTGATGCCGACCTCGCTGTACGAAAAGCCATTTATAATGCGCCCGGCCGCGGTGAGCTTTCGCGAGTCAACCATTTTTATCCGAAGATATGGAAAGCGGCGGGAAAATTGGGAAAAGGCGAATCCCATTGGCAAGCTTATGAAGCGCATGTTGAAAATACATCCAAGAGTAATCCAGTCACTCTTCGTAATATTCTTGATTTTCGATATCCCGAAGAAACCTCTAACATCAACCCGGCTGATGTTGACTTGGGAATCACATCTCACAAATTACCTTTTCTGATCGCATCCATGTCTTTCGGATCGCAGGGCGAGGTAGCTTATCGCGCTTATGCAGAAGCCGCCTATCGCTTGAACATGATCTCGCTCAACGGCGAGGGAGGAGAAATTCCCGATCTCTTTGGAAAGTATCCTTTCAACCGCGGCATCCAAATTGCATCCGGTCGGTTTGGGATTACAGCCGAAACCATCAACTCAACAAATTTATTGGAGATCAAAGTTGGTCAGGGTGCCAAGCCCGGTGAAGGTGGTCACCTGCCTGCGCGGAAGGTCACTCAAAAGGTTGCGGCGGCACGTCATGCTCATCCAGGAGTAGATCTAATCTCCCCATCCAACAATCACGATATTTATTCAATAGAGGACCTCGCACAATTTATAGAGGAACTCAAAACCATTAATCCAAAAGCGCGTGTAGCGGTGAAGGTGCCTGTAGTGCCCGGCATTGGGATTATAGCAGTCGGCATCGCGAAAGCGGATGCTGATATCATTTATTTGACAGGATTTGACGGTGGCACCGGCGCGGCGCGCCAGCATTCCCTCCGTTATGTGGGCCTGCCAGCTGAAATCGGGGTCGTGGAGGCGCATCGGGCGCTGAGTGAATCTGGTTTGCGCGGGAAAGTTGAAATCTGGGCTGATGGCGGTGTGCGCTCCGGTGCGGATGTCCTTAAATTAATGTGCTTGGGAGCGAACCGAGTCGGGTTTGGCACGCTGCCCATGGTCGCGATTGGCTGTACGATTTGCCGCGATTGTCAACTCGGCACTTGTCATACGGGCATCACGACCCAGATCGAGACAACGGAAGAAGCGACTGCCGCCGGGCTAAAGCATTTTGTGCCTCGCGATTTTGAGCAGGCGACTCAGGCGCTTGTCAATCTTTTTTCTGGTATTGGGGACGGGATTAGAGACAATCTCGCAAGATTAGGTATAAATGGCGCACAGGACATTGTAGGTCGTTCCGATCTGCTCATGCAAGTCTCTCATCAGGAACAGATTGATCTCAACGAATTACTCAAGCCTTTGGATGAATTTATAGCCAAGCCTATTCCGATCTCCCTACCGATGAATGAGATGGCTGAAATTGACCGCGGCCCCCTGCATCGTCCGCGTAATCACCTGACGACCGTTATCTCCAATCTGGTTATGGAAAGTTTTACAACCTATCCACAGGATTCGATCCTTTTTGAAGATGATAAAGTTACGCCTGTTGACCGCGCACTTGGGACGCATCTTACCGGAGCCTTGACCCGCTTCCGTCATAATTGGGCGTGGCTACCCGGACATGGCGGCGTTGGTGGTCATCGTGAGACATGGCGGCAACCGGTAGAGGGTATTGATAGCCGATCCATCCCCGCTACGACGCTGCGTTTCTTCAGCAGTTCTGTCCCGGGAAATGGGTTGGGCGCGTATAATGCCGAGCCGGTCTGTATCCGCGTTGAAGGGGGCGCGCAAGACGGCGTTGCAAAAGGGATTTCCGGCGGACGCGTCGTTATCATGAAAGGCTACAACCATGATGGAAAATTAATTGATGGTTCAGTGGGTAAAAGTCTGGCTTACGGGGGAACGGGAGGCTTTGTCATCGTTCAAGGCAATGCCGACTCACGCGCCTGCATCCGTCTTTCCGGAACGGACGTTATCATAGGTGGTGAAATCCTGAAGCCGCTTAATGACAGCCTTGGGTTTATCGGTGCCCGGGCAAACGTAAAAGGCTTTCTTTGTGAATACATGACAGCAGGTCGTGTCATCGTGCTTGGTGATCCCGGTCCGTGGGTCTGCGCAGGCATGACCGGCGGCGTCCTCTATCTCCGCCTACAACCACATTTAAATTTCGATCGGGCTTCCATTCACCGCCGACTGGCCAAAGGGGCAAAAGTGGAAGTACAAGGTATTGGCGAAAGCGATTTGAAAAATCTTCGTCAGCTGCTAACGATTTATTCGGAGGAACTAAAACAAAACCAGCAGGCGGAAGAGGCGCAAAAAATTATCAACTTATTAATAGATTGGAAAAATACATTTGTCCGCGTTGTTCCGCTAGGGCAGCAGGAAGAGCAGAGTTTTGCAACTGAATAACAAAAAATATAAGAGGCACTTTTACACGGTGCCAACGGCTTGCAAACATGGTTTTGCAAGCCGTTCTTATTTAAGAGAATTGTTTCTAGAATTTTATAAAGTCATGGCTACTGGTTTTGATGCTCCATTTGGGTAGTTTCCTGTAAATCTGATTACCTGAACGACAAGGTTTGCTTTTTTTCACAATAAAAATACTCCCATTGGGTACTAGCGCGCGGTTCATACCATCTTTAGAATGTAGTCAACTTTTTTGTTAAATCCATTTACGATGAAAGGATTAAAAAATGGCTACACAATCGAGTACAACTGGCATGAAAAGAACACTTGGCTTAACCGGAGTTACCGTCAACGCGATGGCGCTCATCGCGCCCGGCGCGTTCCTGTGGATGACCTTCCAACTGCAGGCTGCCAACACGGATATAGCTGGCAACAGTACGGCAAAGGATATGTGGACAGGTATAGTCGCCGCATTGATCGTGGCTTTTTTGACAGCCTTTGCGTATGCTGAACTGGCCGGCAAGTATCCCGAGGCCGGCACAGGTAGCGCCTATTACTTTGCCGAGAAGGCCTTCCTTGATCGTGAAGAACCGAGTCACCGCCGCTGGGCGCGTCTCTCAAAATTTATCACGGGGTGGGCGGCACATTTGTTTTATTGGGTATATCCTGGCGTGATGGTGGCTTTCTTTGCCGTACTAGTGACTTATATTCTGAGCGTGTTTGGCTATACCATGCCGATCTGGCAGCAGATCGTGGTTGCCTGGCTGTTCTCGATCGCTGTTGGCTACATCGCCATTCGAGGTGTCACTGGCTCAACGATTGCCTCAGTTGTCATTAATGTGATTCAACTTGTATCCTTGATCGTCTTCTCGATTCTTGCAATTATATTCCGTGTCCAGAATCCTCTAGGTGTTTCGGCAACTGGCTGGTATCACCCGGTGGTCACTTCCATTGTTATCCCGCATAATCTGAGCGGCTTGCTCTTCCAGGGCACGATTGCCATACTGATCCTGGTCGGTTTCGAATCTTCCACAGCATTCGCTGCTGAAGCCAAGAACCCCAAGAAGGATATCCCCCGGGCCGTCATTCTCGCGCTGGTCATCCAGGGTTTGTTTGCCTATCTCTTTGAATACTTCGCGGCTAACTATGCCTTGAGTGACAAGTTGGTCTCCGCCGATGGCACCTTGAAAGGCATCGCCGCCGCTGCCGCTTCCAGCGCCCCGATTGGCGACATGGC
>JBAUMB010000143.1:0-6798 GCA_049578465.1 Anaerolineales bacterium | reverse complement strand
AGATGGGCGGCAAAAAAGTTTTTGTGGTGAGCGGTGCCGATCGCTGGGGAATGTCGAGCGGTTTTTTTGATGCAGGATATGAATGCACATTCGGCGATCTGATGTTCGGGCTGGGCATTCCGATTGCATTGCATACTGCAAAACAACTCAAGACGTTCGCGGCTGTTTTGATGCCGTTAGCGGGCCGCCTGCCTTTTGAATGGGTTTACCCGACCGGTGAAAAACAGGAAGTCCGGATTCCAAAGTTTCAAAATTATTATCATGACGCGACGGTTACCGCGGGCGATTGTCTTTACGTCAAGCGCCACCTGCCTGATGATATGCAGGGAAAGATCATTGTGACGAATACAACCACGCCCCAAGATGTGGCATTATTCAAACAATGCGGCATCAAGTATTTGATGACCACCACGCCAGTGTTGGATGGCCGTTCGTTCGGAACCAACATGATGGAAGCCGCGCTTGTCGCGGTGTCCGGCAAGAAGCGTCCGTTGACGGGCGATGAATATAACGAATTGCTGACTCAGCTCAAGTTCGAGCCGCAGTTGCAGGAAATTAATTAAATACAAAGGAGCTTTTATGAATGCAGTAGTCACCGCAGGTGGAATCCCGCAACCCGATGAGCCGTTATATGCGTACACCAAAGGCGAATCAAAAGCGATGGTGGACGTGGCCGGAAAGCCGATGATCCAGTGGACGCTCGATGCCTTGAGCGGCGCCAAAAACGTGGATAACATTATTATCACCGGTCTTTCACCGAAGAGCAATCTAACTTGCAAGAAACCGATTTATTATTTATCCAATCAAGGCAAGATGCTGGATAATCTGGTTGCCGGTGTGAATAAGTCACTGGAACTGAATCCAAAAAACAAACATGTCTTGCTGGTTTCATCCGACATTCCCGCGCTCACGGCGGAAATGGTGGATTGGCTGATCAACACCTGCATGGAAACCAACGACGATATCTATTATGGCGTTTGTCCGCGTGAAGTAATGGAAGCGCGCTATCCCGGATCAAAACGGACGTATACCCACCTAAAGGATATGGATATGTGTGGCGCGGACATCAATGTTGCTCATGTCCGCATGGCAAGCGAACATCTCGATGTGTGGGATGCCCTAATCACCCGGCGTAAAAGTCCCCTGGCACTGGCCTCAGTCATGGGATTGGGTGTATCTATTTCATATATTACGCGACAACTTACCATTGCCGAAGCGATTGACCGCATTACGAAACGCGTTGGCATTACCGGGCGTGCCATCGTCTGGAACCATGCGGAACCCTGCATGGATGTTGATAAACCGAATCAACTGGAAATGATGCGCGCAGATTTAGCAAAACGCGCTCGACCCGCACCGCGAAAATCTCCTGCCAAAAAATCAGTCGCGCCTGCGAAAAAACAGTCTGCGGCAAAGAAAAAAGCCGTGGCAAAGAAATCAGCACCAAAGCCAAAAGCTAAAAAGAAATAGCAAATCAATATCGATCTCAACAGTCACTCTCTCGAAAATATCGAGAGAGTGACATGTTTGTTGAAAGACTCATGAATCTCAAATCTCTTCTAAAATTCGATGCGCGTCTATCAGATCAATTGCGCGTGGCTGAAAAGCCCGGCGCGCTTCGGAGAGTTGCCATTTTCTTCGCGCATTCCGGCGACTCATGGTTTTGGGGGTTGGGATTGATCATCTCGTGGTGGCTCGGAAATATTTTTTGGAAACAATGGGCAATCATTGAATTAGTTGGTATATCGATTCTGGCCGCGCTTGTGATGTCGCTTAAATTTATTATTCGCAGACGCCGTCCCGAGGGCGAATGGGGAAGCATTTATCGCAACACCGATCCGCATTCGTTTCCGTCCGGTCACGCTGCGCGCGCATTTATGATCGCGATGGTCGCGGCCGGGTTGGGTCCAAGTTGGGTCGCATTGATCTTATGGATTTGGGCGCCGCTGGTTTCGCTGGCGCGCGTCGCAATGGGAGTCCATTATGTGTCCGATATTGTGGCGGGATTTATCGTCGGCATCCTGATGGGATTGATCGTTCTGCAATTCCATCAGCCATTTTTATTTTGGCTCACAACGTTCATTCATTTCCCGCTTTGGTAATAATTTTTTATCCCACCTTCTTCACCGTTGCCAAATGCTCTTCGATATGTGCCAGACTGCGTTCCACCCAATGCTGTAAAGTGAAGCCCGCGCCTTGTGTAGCATGACGCGACTCGCGCGTCCAACTTTCAGCAGATAAGCCGCGCAACATTTTCGTTAATTCATCGATGCTTGAAACCAAACCACTTAATATATCTTGAAGCGGTTCCTTTGCATCGTAATGTTCCGCCATATACGCGTCGCCATCGAAGTTTGGAAATTCAGGATTATCTTCTTGAATAGTTCGGCGGGCGCGCACGCCATACACCAACTTATCCGTATCGCGGGTATGCACAGCCACTTGATGCACGTTCCATCCGGCTTCAATCGGCGCAGACGAATCTTTTACCGCGAGGCAAGCCGTGCGGAATTCTTTCGCCGCTTCGTTCAACCGATCCATCAATTGCTTTCGATATTCAATCAGCTCTGCCATCATTTCTCCACATGAACAATCTGTCCATTTAAAGTTTCGTTGCGACATAAATAGTACACAGCATCTATAATATTATGATGCGGAACTTCTGCATAGATGTGCTGAAACTCTTGCAAGCCGGTGCCCACCGCATGAACGCGAATCCCAAACGGCGACAACTCCTCGGCCGCACTGCGCGTCAGCGCGACTAGACCGTATTCGCTGGCGAGATAAGCCGCTTCGTTTCGCACTTCAAGCGGACTCGCCATAATTAAATTGATAATCACGCCCGATCCTTTTTCTTTCATCACACGTCCCACCGATTGCATCATCAGGAACGTGCCGGTTAGATTGACATCCAGCACGCGATGCCAATCCCATTCATCCATGTCGAGCAAAGGCACGCGCGGCTCGACCGCGGCATGATTGATCAGAATATCAATTTTTCCAAAATCATCTTCGGTTTGTTTGATAATGGATTGCACGCCGACTTTCTTGGCGACATCTTCCACATAGGCTTTGATCAGGCCGTTACTTTGAGCCGCTAACAGGTCGAGATTGACCGGTGAAATATCATTCGCCGCGACACTTGCCCCGCTCGCCGCGAACGCTTCCGCAAGCGCACGTCCGCTGCCTTTTCCCGCGCCGGTGATCAAAACTACTTTGCCTTTGAAATCATCTGACATCATGTAATCTTATCATGCTTGACCGACGGTGTGCCTCACGGTAAAATCATTCCATTGCGGGAGTCGCCAAGTGGTAAGGCGTCAGCCTTCCAAGCTGATATTCGCGGGTTCGAATCCCGTCTCCCGCTCTGCTTAGCGGTTAGTCTTTAGCGTAGTGATCCATCAACGCTAACTGCTAATCGCTAATTGCTTTTGAGGCCCGTGGTTCAGTCATCGCGGTCACCGATAATACCGGAACCTTAATAAGCCAGCAGAGACTGCGAAGCGTGCCCTTCGGACAGGTGCGCCCGATCAACAGTTCGCAGATCACGCAGACGGACTTCGGATTCACAGGTCAACGTAACAACAGTTACATTGAGTTAATTGACTTCAAGGCTCGTTGGCTGGACAGCGAATTACAACGTTTCATCTCGCCAGACGACATTGTACCAGACCTCAACAATCCGCAGAGTCTAAACAGATATTCCTACGTCAACAACTCGCCAATCAATCACAATGATCCGAGTGGGCATTGCAATGCTACTCCTGCGTTTGTTGGTGATGCGAATTTTGTATGGAGCTGTATTCAGGATATTGCGGCAGCAGTTTCTTCATACCAATCAGGAAATCGCAATCCAATCGGATTGGCAGCCACAGCGTCTGGTGTTACACGATTAGCAAGGGAAGCTGGCGATGCCGTCAATCAATGGAATGCTGACACCGCTACAGTGCTTTCGAATGCTCCTGTGAGTCAAAGACTACCTGCAGCCGCACGCATCTCGATAACCGGGACTCTTATTGCTGCATCAATAGTGGGAGGGCCAGAAGGTGCTGAGGCGGCATCTGAAGAGGAAGGAGGAGTTTATACACTTCGGGATCCAGAGACTGGAGAAGTACAATATGTAGGCCGCACAAACGATCTGCTCCGACGCCAGGGTGAGCATGCACTGGATCCGACTAAAGGACAATTGGATTTTAATATAGAGGCGCGAACCGATGACTATGAAGTACAACGCGGGCTAGAGCAGATGAAATATGATCAATATGACCCGCCATTGAACAGGATTCGTCCAATCAGCCCGAATAACCCAAACATTGATAATTATCTTGACGCAGCAGAACGTTTCATACACAATAACTACTGATCGGAGAAGGTAACACTGTGCAAAAGAAGTCGCACACGAAGCATATTAAATATTCTGAGGGCCAGTGGTTCGCAGTGCCCTTGAAGGATGAAGGCTACGCATTGGGGATTGTGGCCCGAGGAAACTCCATGTTCAAAGGGGGCCAACTTGGCTATTTTTTTGGTCCCCGCTATAAAAATGTCCCCACCGAACGGGAGGTCATGATCAAGAAACCCACGGATGCGATTCTTGTCACTTGGTTTGGCGCATTAGGACTGTTGTGGGGAACTTGGCCGCTGATTTCCAGCGCGCGCCCATTTCAAAGAGAAGAATGGCCGGTACCCAAGTTTAAACGAATCAACTCATTCAAACCTAGCATGGGCTGGCTGGTGGAATATCGCCAAGACATCAATGGATTGGAGCGACCCACGCAAGAAACCTATTGTGATGCGAAGGAGTTGGAGGGCTTTCCCATCGATGTGTTATCAGGGTACGAGGCTATCGAAATTAAACTAACTAAACTCTTGTTCGGAACTTAGCCCTCGGTGTTTCTTAAGGATACTATATTTATGGCTTGTCGCTTTTCTCTCGCTACTTACAAGAGTCTTCTTCAGCCTTAATCAGCGATTTCGTCGCTTCGCACTTTAATAGCCGAAACAATAGATTCTTTTTCTGACAGTCGCGACAATCCATCGCGCAAAGTTCTCACGATCTCGGATTGAGTCGCGATGCTCAAATGCTCTCCTCAGCATCCGCCTTCATCCGGCTATATTCTGCCAGAACATATCCATGTTTCGCGAGAAGATTACAATCTTATGGCATGATCCTTCAGTCTTATAGGATAATCTTTTTGTCTTATAATAGAAGATTTCAATCTTATAGCATAATCTTATCATCTTACGCCATACACTCACAAGATTATGATATAATCCCGCCATCTTACAGCGTAACCTGCCAAGCTTATATCAAAAGGAGCGTGTAAAATGGCTAAAGACCAAACCAAACGCCTGCGTCCCATCCTATTGCAGGCGGATCGGGATGCCCTGACCGCCATCCGAACATTGAGCGATTATCAGCCCGCCAACCCGTCCTATGCGGCGGATAAACTCGGGTCGGCGCTCACGGCGATGCAGTCCGCCCAGCAAGCGGAGGTCAACGCCCAGAACGCGCTGGATACCGCCCGTGACGCGGCGAACCAAGCCGAATGGGGATTCCACAACAGCATGTTAGGCGCCAAGGTCCAAGTGGTGGCGCAGTACGGAGACGATTCTGATGCAGTGCAATCGCTGGGCTTGACGAAGAAATCCGAGCGCAAAAGTCCGGTGCGCAAAAGCAAATCCGCCGCCTGAGCGCGGCAGAAACAAACGGCCCACATAATTCGGAAAGCGAATAAGACTGCCGCGCGGAGGACAATGTGTCCGCCCCTATAAGGGTGCCTGATCCCCAAACGGGGCCCAATTGGGCATGTGGGCCCTGCTTGGCATCTAATTATCTCCCACCGTCCTATTCATCTGCCAACTATTTTAATCTTGGGTATCAATGTGCGTACGAGCCGTGCATAGCACATACGTGGGCTCAGGGTTTTACTCCCGCTGATCCTGCCTATGTTGAGCAATTTGCAAATATGGGTGAGAACTGGGTTCTGTCAAGCCGAGGGGTAGATCCGCAAGATTATGGATTCGCAGACAACCCTAATGGAACGGATTTGAGTACAACGATGAACAGTGATATGCCATGGTTTCTTAAGAACATGGGATTGGGGCAGTGATGACAGGGCCGCGCAAAGCTTCTCTGCTAATAATAGTGGTGGTTGCATTTGTGGCGAATGCTTGTAGCTCGCCTCTTGATTCGAACCGTTTGCAACGGAAGCTAACTCCTGTACCGAACATCACGTCAACTCCAGCGATGGTGAGTACACCAGCCTTCGTTTCGCCAACGTCTACTCTGCCCCTTTTGCCGTATAACCCTTCGCCAATACCAACAGACTTGCCTGAACAGGAAATGCAGCTGATTGAAAAGTTACAGGAGAAAGATTGTACATTACCATGTTATCTAGGCATTACTCCTGGAAGGACGACACTAAGTGCTGCTCAAGCCGTTATGGATATCATTGGTGCGCATGACATTGGCGATCTTACAAGAGGAAATTTCGAGACTTACACTTATGTGGCGTATGTTGACAGTGCCTCCGAGCTTGATAAGACACCCGAGCCCAACGACTTTGCAAACATCATCGATCAGGGTGTTACTCTAATAGCTACAAACGGCATTGTTCAGGGCATTGAAGTTGATGCAGGCACAAATTGGTCGCTGAACCCTGTAGTCCCAATGACAAAGTTTCGGCAGTATTGGTCGAGATACTCAACTCAAGAAATCTTTATACAACTAGGAATACCTGATCATTTGTATGTTGATGGTGCGAACCCATCGTATGCAGCGTCAGAAGAAGGACGGAG
>JBAUMB010000142.1:0-47277 GCA_049578465.1 Anaerolineales bacterium | reverse complement strand
ACATCAATGCCTGCATTCAACGCCATACTTGCTGCATAGGAGGCATTGGTGGCAACTTTATGAAAATTGTGGAGCATGATGATCGCTTCGTAATCCGAATATATTGATGGAGAACTCAGCGCCGAGCTTTGCCGTGAAATCGAAAAGTATCTTGCCGGATGCGAAAATTGCCGCGTCGTTTTGAATACCACCCAGCGGACGATTGATCTTGTTCGATCTCCGGCGGAGGCGGTCACTGTGCCGGATGATGTGCGCGAACGACTCTTCAAGCGTCTCAATCTGAATGATTACCTAAAGCCTAAAGCTCAGTAGTGCCGTTTTTATCAATCAAATCGCCTCTGCAAACATCGAAGGCGATTTGATTTTTATATTCTCACGTAGCCTGACTCGGCTGCATCGACTTTATAGACGCATTGGCAAAACATAATCAGCGCAGGAAAACAGAGAGCGAGCAATCAACAGAGCTGACCAGTCCAGATCAGGATGAGCTGATAAAGAGCGTTGCAAAGCTCCGCGCTCCGGACGCACTTACGTAGTCTGGAGTCTAACAATTTTCATCAATTGCGAACGAATAAAATGTGAACGATTTTCAATCCTATAACTTATAAGGTTTTCAGGAAGAATTGGACAGCTAATGATGAGATGGCAACTGCTGCCCAAGTTCCTGCCAAAGAAGTAGGGCGCGTGGACCAGCCTTAATAAAGGTGCGAATATTTGTATTGAGGCCTATAGCAGCCATGGCTGTAATGATCAGAAACTTGCCAAACCAAGCTAGAAAGCTTGTCACGTCCAACGGAGCTATAGATGTACTTCGAATTATGGCAGCCAAGAGAAACCCAAGGATAAACCAGGGAAATACCTTCACAAAATTAAATTTGCTTTCACTCTTACTGCTGCGTGAGAAGATAATCGCAAGGATCAAAGTGACTGGGACAATCATAAGGCTACGGGTCAGCTTTACTATGGTCGCAAAGTTTCCTGCCGCATTGCTATGTGAAATTGTTCAGCGCTTGGCGCAGTGATAGAATGCTTGATATGATCGCGTTGGATCGCTCGTTTGTACCGAACGCTGCGGGTTTTTCGGGGTTGTTTTTCTTCGCTCATCTAGTGAAGTTTACCCGAAACTCTCCAAAATCCATTCTTGACAGGATATTTATCTTCTTAACATGTAACCGATGCTGTAAGGTATTACTAAACATCACAGGCTAGCCAAATAAATTATTTTGTATTTTTATAAGATAAAGAAAGGGTATTATTATATGATTCAATACTTGGAGAAAGTAAACAGCCGATAGAGCATTTATTAATTATGCTTAAAGCAAAAGCTTATGAGGCAATCAAGCTGAACGCAAATGATATAGGGATGTATAAGAGAGGAGGCACGCAACTTCTTGAAAATCTAGATAAAGGCCAGGAATTGGTGGAATATGCATTGATTCTGGTTCTTGTGGCCATCGTTGTCATTGCAGTTCTGACGATTATGGGCCCGATGATTGGCAACGTGTTCAGCAAAGTCAATAGCAGCCTCAGTCACGTCTAATGAAGTCAACAAAAAATTCCCGTCGAGCGAGGGAATTTTTTTATTTCATCAAACAGTAATCAACTTGGTATGATCGCGTTGGATCGCGCGTGTGTGCCGAACGCTACTGGCTTTTCGGGGTTGTTTTACTTCACTCATCTAGCGAAGTTTAACCGAAATGCTCCAAAACCCCTTCTTGACAGGTTATTTATCTGCAAACTTGTGATCGATGTATTGAGTGCTTCACTTCGTGAAAGAAGCTGTAATTACTTACGAAACCCCATTTGTTGAAATAGCACAACCTTGAAAAGATCCAGAACCAAGGCATAGGCTAGAGTAAGCCCGGCCAGAGCCGCGATGATCGTGATGCTGATCGGTCCCATCAAAATGCCTTGTGTTGCCAACAAGCTTACAACGAAGACATCTGCGATTGTAGCTAACAACAGTGTTCTACCTGGACGCGACTTCCAGAACGGGCCGCGTTCGCGCACCAGATACACGTTAGCCAACCCGCTAAAAACCAGCATGACAAAAACTAAGGTCTGCAACTGTACGAGATCCAAATGATAGATGTTGTGCCCAAGAAATAAAATGCCAAACGAGAAGATCAACCAGGCTACAGCCATGACGAGTGCTCCAGCCACAAGCGGCTTGATCCTCCAGCTATCAGGTTTGTGGGAATATGACACATTGTCTGATGCCAATGACATGGTAACGAAATCGTTGGCAAACAGGAGTAGGACCACCAACCGCGGAGTAGTCACGAAATATCCGGTTAGAAAGAGTCCCAAGCTGAGGAACAAAGCGATCTGAAAAGTCTTGATGATCTTGTTGAAGGTATAGGTCAGCATGCGCTGGTAAATTTGACGTCCAATCTTGACAGCCGAAAGCACATCGCTAAGCCCTGGATTAGTAAGGATGGCGCTGGCTGCCGCACGTGCCACGTCGGTGGCATTGGATACGGCGATTCCGACCTCGGCCTGCTTCAAAGCCGGGGCATCGTTTACCCCGTCACCGGTCATCCCCACTACATGACCGCCTTTCTGAAAGTTTTGGACCAACAGAAATTTATCTTCCGGCAGAACGCCAGCCACAACGCTGCAATCGAAAGTGTTCTCCATGATCTTCTTGCGAAATTCATTCGCTGAACAAACCGAGTCCCCTAAGCCCACTTGGGACGAAATAGCTCGGGCAGTTGCGCGGCTGTCCCCGGTGATCATGATCACTTTCACCGATAGATCCCGCAAGCTATCGATTAGATTCTTCGAGTCTTGACGCGGCGGATCGTACAAACCAAGCAGTCCCACAAACTCAAGCCTTTCCTCTGAACCTTCGGCAATGCCAATCACGCGATAACCTTGCTGCGCTAATGCATCCACAGCGGATGATGGATCGGGAGTATTGTAGGTCATAGCCGCTACAAGGCGCGGGAAGCCTTTTACGATTCTGACCCGAGCATCCTCGAGAAGAGCGATCACCTCTGTACATTTAGTGAGTGGGTCAAAAGGAATGAATTGAATGCGCTCCGGTTCTTTTTCAAACAGATTGCGTCCGTGGGCAGCTTTGAGGATGGCTAAGTCAATGGGATCCTGGGAAGCTTCATCTGAGCTGATGGCTGCCAGCCGCAGAACATCGTCTTCAGTGTGTGAACCATAGGGAATTATCGCCGATAGAGTAAGCAGGTTCTGGGTGATCGTCCCAGTCTTGTCGCTACATAATACATCCATCGCAGCTGCTTCTTCAATAGCAGTCAGCCGCGTTATCAATACACCGTTGGCGGCGAGTTCGCGCGCGCCCAAAGTAGAGGCCAATGTAAACGTGGCAGGCAATGCCACTGGTACGGATGCAACCAACAATATCAAGGCAAAAGGAATAGAGTCGGCAAAGGAAATGGCATGAAGCCAGGAATAAATCAGCACTCCCACTACTAAGATCACATCGAGTGCGATCAGATATCGAACGATGCCCAGAATAATTGCTTCAAGATGGCTGGGCGTTTTAGCGGTGCGGACCAGTTCGGCAGTTTTCCCAAAAAAGGTGTGCGTGCCGGTACCGCTAACTTGTGCGTCCGCTTCGCCGCGCTGCACCATACTCCCCGCGTAGGCTTTTTTCCCGGATTCAATTTCAACCGGTAGGGATTCGCCGGTCAGTGACGATTGATCTACCGAAAGGCTGCCCTGCAGCAAATCGATGTCGGCCGGAATGAAATCGCCGACCCGCAGGTGGATGACATCGCCGGGAACCAGCTCCTGGGATGGAAGGGTTTGCCAGAATCCATCGCGTCGTACTTTGACTTGGATGGAGAGTTTTTTCTTGAGCAATGCTAGTGCATTTTGTGAGCGGTTCTCTTGATAGAAACTGATAAACGCATTGAAAAATAATAGGAGGCTGATGATGGTCGCTTGCGTATCGTGGCCAATAAACAGCTCTAATAAAACGCTTAGTTCTAACATCCAAGGAACCGGTCCCCATAATTTCCCGAGAAACAACAAAATCGGTCGGGGCTTCTCCTCAGGTATGACATTTGGACCAAATTGCTTAAGTCGTACCTGGGCTTCTGCTGTTGTGAGACCTTCAACCATTAATTTATTTCTCCTTGCACTCTCCTTAAAATCCAAACAAAGGATTGTAAGCCCAAGCTCAAACTAGGTCAAATCCGCTCTAGAGGTCTGTGATTACATCGCAATAGTCAGAGATCGTCATCATGAATGAAACCCTGTGTTTGCTCATCCATACCTTTTAGAGAAAAATATAATCGTATGATCATCTGGCGATATTAACGAGCATTTAACGATAAGCAATACTTAAGTTAACTTTTTCTCGCAACGCATCTATATAATTGCAAATTGCCACAGTATAATCAACATGGACTCAGAAACACTTCCCCCACAAATGGTAAAAAAACATCAGATCGATATAGACGCTTTTCCAACGATACACACTGAACTCACGAGCTGGAGCAAGTCTTCGCGCTCTCCGTGTATTATCTATAAGGTCAGTGATATAGAAGGAATTATCAAAGCTCTTGCAATCGCACGTGCACAACATCTTTCAGTGGTTCCGCACGGCGCAGGACACAGCTATACTGACGCAGCCTTGAACACAAACGGGTTGGTTATCGATATTACTCCGATGCGCAAAATCCTCGCCTGGGATCCAATTCAAGGAATCATGAAAGTTGAGCCAGGAGTCACTTTGCGAGAATTGGTAACGATCGCATCCAAAGATGGCTGGTGGCCTTTTGTATCACCCTCTTCACCGGAGGTTACGATTGGCGGTTGTGTAGCAATGAACGTGAATGACCGGAATGCTTGGAAGTTCGGACCATTTAGTGAATATGTTATCTCGATTGATGTTCTCCTCGCGAGCGGAGAATTATGCACTATTGTACAAGAGCGAGATATAGAACTCTTTCGTGCGTTTGTTGGGAGTCTGGGCTTACTAGGTATCATCACGTCGATCACGCTTCAGCTTCAACGTAGCTCCGGTTCCGTTTTAGTTCGGAGGCGTTCTGCGACATCTTTGAACGATATCCTGAATCTATTCGCTGAAGAAGAACGCGGGAGCGATTACATGGAAGCTTGGCTTGATGGATTCGCTGGAAAACACCAACTTGGGCGCGGTCACATTACCTGCGCGACATTGATTGGCACTAGTGAACCTCACCCTTCCCAATCCCCAAGTTCCGGCATAATGCCCGGCTTGGAAAAACCACTCGTTGGCTTCGCAGCTACCTTGATGCGGCCAATGCTTACACCTAGTGTAAGTTTAGCAACCCGAGTTAATTATTGGTGGGGCAAACAGAATTATAAAACACAAGGACAACGGCGCGGACTTTTTACTTATACCTACTGGTCTTCCACAGCTTTTGCCGCCTACCATGCCATGTTTCCAACGGGAGTTGAGACATTCCAGGCTTATGTTCCTAGAGAAAATGCTACGGAAATTTTCGAGCAAGTTTTGAGATATTCACAACAGCAGAACTGCATACCGCTTTGGTGTATCATTAAACAACACAAACGAGATTCGTATTTGCTAAGCTATCAGGTGGACGGATTTTCCTTAGAACTGAATTATCAACGGACGCATCAGGGAGCCCACAAATTGGAGGAAGTGCTACGGCATATGATCGCAACTGTGATTGAGGCGGGTGGAAAGTTTTATCTCGCCAAGGATCATTTTATGACACCTCCTCAATACCGCCAAAGCGTTGGCGATCAGGCTGTCGAAACCTTTCTTAAGATCAAACAACGCTACGATCCCGAAACGCTCCTTCAATCTGATCTCTATCGTCGCTTGTTCCAATCATCGCACATGTAAGGAGAAATGCCTTGCCTCCCTTGATATATACGAACCCTGTAGCAACCTTTATATTCATAGTTGCCTGCTTGATTTGGCTATTACCAGAAATGATCGGTATGTACCGGCAAATGGCAATAGTTTCTAGGAAATCAGCAGTAGTTCAAGATCGCGGCTCTTTGGTAATCTTAATTGGATTACAATGGGTAGGCATCGTCTTAAATTTTTTATTGGCGTTGTTATTTACATCAGCAACGATCCCATGGCATAGAACCGCGATTTTTCTGCTAGGAATTATCTTCATGATGTTGGGTGTCGCGTTGCGTTGGTTTGCGATCTGGAAACTGGGGCGTTATTTTACCCGCGATGTTGCTGTGTCCTCGCATCAAGAGGTTGTGCAGAGCGGTCCCTATCATTTTATTCGCCATCCCGCTTACACTGGAACATTCTTGACGATGTTAGGACTTGGGTTGGCGATGACCAACTGGGCGAGCTTGATCGCCTTACTCCTGTGTGTATTTCTCGGCCATTTCAATCGGGTTAAAATAGAGGAGGAAGCGCTTATCCACAACATCGGACAGCCATATATAGAATATATGCAACATACCAAACGCTTCATTCCATTAGTGTTTTAGCAACAGAAAACGGACTGGAAAGTCTTACATCAAGCAATATCGCAAAGAAAATTGTAAGAGTGTCAGAATTTCAATTGAAACAAGCCGTACAACCCCTGACGAATGCATGGCAGACTCTATCGATTGCGCCGCGCCATTCAACTCTGTTAGGTATCAGTTTTCGTCCGCTTCAAGCAGATAGTTTTGGGCTGAATGAACGCGAAACCTTACAAGAGTTGCTTGCTTATCCGTTTCAACTCATTCGGTTGGGCGCCTATTGGAATCGGATAGAGAGTAAGCCAGGAACATTTAATTTTGATGAGCTTGATTGGCAAATCGAGGCCGCCGAAAAAGCAGGAAAACAGATTATCCTTTGTATTGGTCCTATAAAAACCTTTGGCTATCCTGAGTTCTTTGTGCCCAAGCACCATTTAAGACAACCTTTTCCAGAACATACACTTATTAGACCGGCTGCAAATGCTTCACTCCTAGAAACTACAACGGAGTTTATCACTCGCCTTGTAGAGCGTTATAAACCGTACACAAGTATTGTGGCCTGGCAGCTTGAGCATGATGCTGTGGATCCACTTGGCGTAGAACATTCGTGGCGATTGGATGCCACCTTTGTTAAGGAAGAATTAGAAGCTCTGAAAAAAGCCGATCCTACCAAGCCTGTTATGTTGAACGGTTTCTTGCCAACTTCTTTCCTCGTGCTGATCTCTCAATGGTGGAACACACGCGATCAAGGAGACTCACTGGCTATTTCCCAGCGCATGGCAGATATAGTTGGGATTGACTATTATCCACGTCACGCACTCATATCGATTGGAAACAGAACAATCTATTTGGATGGTAGCCGGAGTCTCTGGCATCGCCTGAGAAGAAAGAGATTGATTACTTGGGCCGATTCCCATGGAAAAAAATTGATGATCTCTGAGGGGCAAGCGGAACCATGGGAAACGATTACCACTCCGCCAAATCCAAGCAACGAGGGTATGTACAGTTGTTTACCAGAACAAGTTATCAACAACTATAACAACTGTATGAGTTGGTATGGGCAAGATGCCTCGCTCTACGCGTACCTCTTTTGGGGAGCAGAGTATTGGATACTACGTAAACAAGGGATGGACTTAAGTTATCTAAAGGCTTTCACACGAATTCTTGAACATGCGGAACAAAAGACCTTATAGATTTCTAAGGCTGAATATTATAAAGAAGACTGCCAAGCTTAGCACCTCCCTTTTCTTATATCGAAAAATTCCTTCGCAGAGACTTGATACAACCGCCTAACACATTCTTCGTTCATTTTGGATAATGCACCTAAATTGCACATTTACCTGAACGACAACTTCTTCACTCCGCTATTCTTACCTATCGCACCATACCCGACAACAACGGGCTCCATAACTGGTTGACGTCCTGCGGACCATCGGTGTTTGGCCAGTTATCCAATCTCCGTTGCACTTGAAATCAACAATTGATTCACTTATCTGAGCGGCAAAGTTTCATGGCTTCTTCACGCGCCTTTCCCTGCGCAACAATAACGAGGACATCCCGAGCTTGAACGGTCGTTTCCCCATGAGGAATGATAATTTTCGAGCCGCGTTGGATCGAAGCAATCACACATTCTTTTGGAAAGGAAATTTCCTTCATTTTCTTTCCGGCAATCGGCGCTCCGACTTCAACAATTGCATCTGTAACATCAACCCGGTCAGGCGTCATGGCACCGAGTCGCACACTGCCCTCGTGATGTCGCTGTTCTACGCGGCGCGCCAGCGCAAGATTATAAGCATGGATGACATCCGCGCGGCGCAGAACGCCTAAAAGTTTTTGTTTATCGGTGCGCGATACAACTGGTAGCCGTCCAATATCATGCTCGCTCATTTGCCGCAATGCGGAGGAAAGAGTGTCATCTGGAAAAACTACTAGAAGATTACGCGTATAAATCTCCTTGACTTTTGTTTTCAAGTCTTTAGCCCGATCAATATCTTGTAAGGAAAGCACTCCGGTTAGCCTGCCGCGCGCATTGACAACAGGCAAACCGTGATGCCGCTTCTTCTCCAAAAGGTCGGCGGCTTTCTTCAAAGAATCAGACTCGTGTATTGCAGTTGTATCTTTCAGCATGACTTCGCCAACAGTAATGGCTTCCAATACATCTACATCGCGGCCGCGGTCGAGGCGAATGCCATGACGCGCCAAGCCGATTCCATAAACCGAATCGCGTTGGATGCGTTGAGCGATGACCAAACTGACCGCAACCGAAAACATCAGCGGCAAGATGATGTGATAATCGTTCGTCATTTCAAATAACAAAATAACCGCGGTTAGCGGCGCGCGCACCGCACCTGCTAGGAAAGCTGCCATGCCGACCAAAGCAAATGCGCTCGGATCGATCCCAAGCCCCGGGAATATATGCGCCGCGGCTATACCAAACGCCCCACCTAATGCCGCACCAATAAATAACGATGGTGCAAAAACGCCGCCCTTGAATCCGCTTCCGAGGCTCAGCGGGGTCAGAATTAATTTTGCAACGGCAAGCATCAACAAGAAAGTCAATGTAAAACCGTTTTGATTTAAAATTTCTTCGATGGAACTGTAACCCGTTCCAAGCACTTGTGGAATAAACAAAGCCGCGATCCCCAAAATCAAACCCGCGCTGGCAGGCTTGATCCAATCCGCTATATGCCATGCACTATAAATATCTTGGAACCTGTAAAGCAGGTCTGCATATAATGCGGAGAGCGGACCTACAACCATTCCCAGCAAAAGATATAAGGGCAATTCCCATGCTGAATGAAATTGATAAGCTGGCACTTGAAAGGCAGGCGCGTTTCCTGAAACGGCTTGCGTGAAAACAGCGGAAACAACTGTTGAAACGAGAATCAACCAAAGAGCATTCCCGCTGATTTCTCCAAGGATAAGTTCGAGGGCGAAGAAGACGCCTGCAATCGGCGCGTTGAACGCGGCCGCAATCGCGGACCCGGCACCCGCCGCCACCAAGATCTTTACTCTCTCGTCCGATAAACGAAGCCATTGTCCGAACATGGATGCGATGTTCGCGCCGATTTGAACTGCAGGATCTTCCGGTCCAACGGATGCTCCGCTTCCCAACGAAAGCGCGGCAGCAGCGGCTTTGGCGGGAGCGCTTTGATAGGGCAGTCGTCCACCTGATAACGCGACGGATTGCATGACCGCAGCTGTGCCATGAACTTTTTCTTCTTTCAGAAAATAGTGATTGAATAATCCAACCGCCAGGCCGCCAATCACAGGAATCAATACCAGAGTCCATTTACCAAACGGCGCAAGCCATCCGCCTGCCGTTTGGAACATAAACGTCTGGAGCAGGTTATAGATTAATTTGAATAACCACACGCCAATTCCCCCGCCGAGCCCGACTAAAATGGCTAAGACGATCAGCATTAAAGTCTGCGATGTTCGCACTGTGGCGATCATATCGGTGAAATAGTTGAAGATGAAGTCAGTAAGACGTTTCATTGGTGAATTTGCTTTGCACAGGAAATATTTTTAGGCTACAAAACTAGATGCGGTTTTTTGACAGCTCGCCAAATTATAGGACGATTTTATGCAAATCGGTTTAATCTATTTCCGAATGCGGATGGTTCCTTGCTCGGTGAATTATCCTGAATGTACTCGAATAAGCTCCATGGCATCATTTACTTTGTTCCCACCACTCAAAATTCTAACTGGTCCCAAAGCTGATGCTCTGGCGGATATGATACTATGACTACGACTCTTTAGGAGATCCACGAACACAACTCGCAACAGTACAACAGACCGGCACGAATGCAAGTTTCTTTTTGTAACTCCCAAGTTGCGAGTTCTTAAGATTCTCAATGATCTTTATTCTGTTTTACATTCAAAATTTGGACGGATAAAACCGCTTGTGCCAAATACCAACAGTCCTGTTTGCGCCAACTGCTTGATTGAATTTCTTCCAAGATTCCGAGCGAATTGGTTAGCGCGCTGACGATGATTTTGAACGTGGTCAAGCCGATTGCGAACAGAACCGGACTTAACGCGGCAGAACGTTTTTCTTGTTGAGCATGGGAAAGCAACATGATGTCCTCAAGTTTTGGATGAGGCTGCCTGTCGTACAAGTCAATTGAATCACTTCGGGGAATACAACTTTGAAATTCTGGCGCCGATATGCAAATGATTCTCAATTTGGATGCTGATGAAAAGGGTTGAATGTCACTAACCTTATTACAATTCGCAGTTTCCAGCGCAAGCTTGCCCACGCTTTGATTCCGTTGCGAATTTGTAAGCGAGTGGATGTATGTTGGCTGTAAATCTGAATCTCATATAGCTTTATCAATTGCTTTATTTCATCCATTGTTGGATCAGCAATGGCTTTGACCAGAAAGTTTTTATTGGCTTGAAGCTCATTCGAAAGCGCGGCTTGAAGTTCGTGAGGAGTATGCGTCGGAATCAAATTGGGAATCAAGTCGATGGAGTTTTTTTCTAAACGATTATAAATGCGCGAGATGGCAACTTTCGACGGAAGAAAATATAGAATCCAATTTTCGCTAGCCTGCCAGAGTATGACCAAGATCAACAAACTTCCTAATACCAAAATGGCTTGTCCGCCGAAAGTTGAGAGCATCAACTGCCATTCTGTTTTCAATTCATCAAAAGTTGAGGGACGCGGAAGCTGGGCAACACTCGATTGCGAAACTGTCGCGTCTCCGGGATGGACGATCGGCCCTTCGCTTGCGGTCGGCTCGAACTCCACCCAGCCGATATCTTCGAAATAAATCTCAGCCCATGAATGCGCATCCTTCTCCCGAACGATATATTTTGCCATTGATGAATTGTATTCGTTGCTTACATATCCAATCACTATGCGGCTGGGCAAGCCCGCGGCGCGTGCCAGCACAACCATCGCCGAGGCATAATAATCGCAATAGCCTTTTTGTAAGTCAAATAAAAAATAATCCACTACATCGCGTCCGAGCGGAGGCGGTTGGATATCTAAGGTATATGGAAATTTCCGTAGATAGGTTTGAAGCGCCATTGCGCGGTCATACGGTGTAGGCGCGGCTTCAGTAAGATTCCTTGCCAAAGCTATGACGCGCTCCGGAACGGAATCGGGCACATTTAAATATTGCCTCGTTATTTCTGATGGATATTCTGTGCCTGAGGCGCGCAGTTGTGCGGCTGTGAACTGTGGTAAATAGGAAACCACGCTGTAGTCGCGGCTATGGATTGAAGCGCCGAGCATATCGCCATTGTTTGTCGGATCAGGATTCGGCGGAGGAACGGCGCGCCAAGCGATTTGCAGATTCACATCCGATTGCGCTAAGAGTCCTATCCAATAGAGTTGCGGACTTTCATCGGGAGTCAGATTTACTCTTTGATGGATCACGCGATATCCGTTAGGAGGTTTCAACAATAAAGTGTTCGCGGGCAAAGAAATATCTTTTGTTGAACTGCTAGCCCAGCCTGATCCCGTATAACGATCATAAGTGATCATACGCCAATAATAACGGTTTGGATTCGGTTCTGCTATCGTGCTAGCATATGGTAACTCGTTCACGTCGATAGTCATGACTACATCTTGAAGTTGTTGCGGCGGCATTCCGATCAAAAAACTGCGCGGCATTATTGCGGTTGGATAATTTTGATTTTGAGTCGGTATGGGCGGAGGCGGAGGTTGCAATCCTAATGATTGAGCCATCTGATCATTACTACTATGCTGCCTCTCATGGATTTTATTTACCAACTCTTTCCATGAGAGCGAAGGCATGAGCGCCGAGGCCGATGCTAATAGAATGGTGATAACAATGACCATTACGAATGTGTCCACGGAAATGCTTTCGGCATAATCTAATTTATGTTGTTGCCACTGGAGGTGCATCTGGTTGTCGTTCGTCACGCCCGTCAATAAAAGTATGACCACCAGATATAAAACTGCCAGCCAGATTTCTTTTTGGGTGTAATCGAGCACCAACGCTAGCATCAATCCACTTGGGACAAAAGCGCTCAGCACACGATGATTTCGTCGAAGCTCCCATCCAGACCAAGCGCATACGAGCCACAACAATACGCTCCATATCACGCCGATTGCGACCGGGTCAAAAACAATTTTTCCGGCACTGACCTGTGCACTCCATTCCCAAACTCGACCGAGAATCACTTCGGTTCGATTGATTGCATTTGCAAGAGAATTAAAGAAGAACGTGAAATCAATCAAAGTCTTTTTGTAAAGCCATAGAATAATTTGAGGAAGGAGTGAAAAAATAGAAAGGATTAATATTCCAAGCGGAGCAATGAGACCTCCCGCGTAAATAAATACGGCGGGGATTCCCAGCACGATCAGACTCGTGATGGCTTTTTTTGCCCACATATGACTTCTTCCCAATTCCCAACCGCATAACGAAGCCGCGCAAGTAACTGGGATAAATAACGACCATGTGTCCCCGCGCACCAATTGTGCAAGTGCCAGCGAAAGTGAAACAGTCGCTATGAGAAGCAGGAAGAGGCTGAGATTTTTCCTTAGCCAGTTGAATAAAGCAGTCAGAATCATTCCGTCAGCTTTCGCCAGCGAACATCATCCGGCGCGCGGATTGGAATTGATTTCCCAGTGGGAGTCATGAGCCATTCCCATTGACCGCGCGAGCCCGGATGTGCTTCAGGACGATTGAGCAATTCGCGAGAAATATGATGATGCACTATCCCCATCTTTTGGAGGGTTGTAATGATGGAATTGTTATCAAACTCTGCGCCGAAGGAACGCCTGTCGAGCAGGAGAACGGTGGGAATGATTCCGCGCCAACGCAGATGAACAAGAGATCGAAGCCAATCCGTTTTTGCAGTAGGTGTGATAATCATCAGGCTGGCATTCCGCGCCAAACTGGGACCGACGCGTTCCAATATTTTTCCAAGAGATGTCTCGCCGCGCGAGGCGAGCGCAAGCATCCGCAAAATATCCCAACGCTGATTCGCACCGGTGCGAGGCGGTAGGTAGTCGAAGCGTTTTCCGTTGATGATGAGGCCAACTCCGTGATGAGCACCCAGTCCCCGGTCTGTGAGCGAGGCGGCAAGGATGATGCTATGCTCTTCGGTAGAATCTTCGCTGATGCCGATTTGAATCTCATCTTGCAAATCCAATAGAATCAACCAATCAGTGGCGGGCGAGCCGTCGAACAGACGCACGAATGGTTTTGTAAAACGGGCAGTTGATTTCCAATGGATCAATCGGAAGCTATCGCCGGGGATATATTCGCGGACACTGCTGGCATCCACGGTATGTTCGGGAGCGTTCGGTATCGGATGGCCCTCGCCGCTCAATCCGCCGGAAGCAATATCCAAAGCAGGCAACGGAACGACCGGAGGCAGGACCGTCAAAAAAGTGCGAGCGGTATCAATGATATTGACTGTGTAAATTCCGAATGGATCACCGGTGCGAACCAAAGTATCGCCCAACTGATAAATGCCGCGGCGTTTACAGGTTCCGCTTTGATTCCATTGATTGACGCTTAAGCCATCCACGCCGGTTGCCAGACTGGTATTGTAGCCCGGCAAAGTGGAATGATCTTCGATTTCAATCCATGTGGCGGGAAATTTGCTTTCATTCTCGACCGTGAAATGTTCTTCGAGTCTATCGCCGACCTGCACCCATCCATATCGCATCGCGCGGCTGAACGTGAGGTGATAAGCGAGACTGCGCGCCCACACGAATGCGATGATCCAAACTCCGCCTAATCCAACTAAGAGGATCGTCCATACTCGCGAAGGGTCAATCAATTGCATAATGATCAGCGCGATCACAAGCACAGGCAAAAGATAGGTATTAAGACGTAGATGAGATGCCATCATCTTATTGTATGACTATTTTGAATTGCGAATCAATCCTTCGGAAAGTATTATCGCTGTAATCGTTTAAAAAAGGCGGACGCGTTGTGTCCGCCGATTAGGGTTTATCAGCGCTTCCCAGGCGGACATTGGGTCGGCCATTTCGTTCTGTTTGGTATTCTTAGCTTTGTGGTTGACCTCAGCCTTTTTGAAGAACGTCCATCATTAAATGGGAAGCGCCTCGCGGTTGCGGCAGGTTTGATTCTTGCTGTCTTCGTTGCGTTGGAAGAATTCTCTCAACGTCAACGATTCTTACCCACTCGCCATTCCAGTCCGGTCGATTTTGCATTCAGCTGCCTTGGTATTGCGTTCTTCTCCTGGTTGGCAGTTCTCCTCAAAACGACGGGCTTTCAGAAGCGATAATCAATTACGGTAGTTGATGCGAGCAGAGTCTTGTTTTTGTTTAGAGTAAGGCTACCCAGATTTTGATAATTAGCATAGCTAAATCCGCAGACAAACTCGGTTATCCAGCAAAAGGTAATCCCATCTTAGTTCCATCTGGGCACGGTAATTTAATACGGATGACTCAAGTGGAAGTTCTAAGCCTTGTCAAGAGTTGAAGCATTGCATTTTGTATTAATCGAAGCTGATAAACTTTTCTCATCCATCATTTTGTGGAGTCCGCCAGGCACCGGCAAGATTACATTGGCACAAGTCATTGCCAACCATCATTTAACATTCCATGACACGTCCAGATGCCAATTGGCACTGTGAAAAAGAGAAAACGATTATTCTGAACTCAAATAATGCCAGAGTGTTTCTTGAGTATCCATCAACATAGAAACAGTACGTAATGCGATCCGCAAAATATAATTAAAAACTTAAACAAAAAGAGACCGGCACGATTGCAAGTCTCTCTTGGTAACTTCCCATGTGGGAAGTTCAGAAAAAAATCTCTTGGCAATGACCTACTCTCCCAGGAGGTCGCCCTCCAAGTACCATCGGCGCTGACAGGCTTAACTACCGGGTTCGGGATGGGACCGGGTGTACCCCTGCCGCTCAAATCACCAAGGGACGTTTTCACAACGTTGGACTGAATAGCATATTGAATGATGTAGTGTTGAAAAGTACCAAGTTCTCCGCACCACGGGATTAAGCCCTCGACCATTAGTACAGTTTAGCTTAACACATTACTGCGCTTACACTTACTGCCTATATAGCAGGTAGTCTACCTGCGGTCTTACTCCCTTGCGGGATTACAGGGATCTAATCTTAGGGCGAGTTTCCCACTTAGATGCTTTCAGCGGTTATCTCTGCCAGACATGGCTACCCAGCAATGCTCCTGGCGGAACAACTGGCACACTAGAGGTCTGTCCACTCCGGTCCTCTCGTACTAGGAGCAGCTCCCTTCAAATCCCTTGCGCCCACAGCGGATAGAGACCGACCTGTCTCACGACGGTCTGAACCCAGCTCGCGTACCGCTTTAACGGGCGAACAGCCCGACCCTTGGGACCTTATCCAGCCCCAGGATGCGATGAGCCGACATCGAGGTGCCGAGCGAAGTCGTCGATGTGAACTCTTGGACTTCACCAGCCTGTTATCCCCGGGGTAGCTTTTATCCGGTAAGCTACGGCCATTCCACACTGAACCGTAGGATCACTAAGCCCTACTTTCGTATCTGCTCGACGCGTTGGTCTTGCAGTCAAGCTCCCTTATGCCTTTACACTCTGTGGTGGGTTTCCATTCCACCTGAGGGAACCTTTGGGCGCCTCCGTTACCTTTTAGGAGGCGACCGCCCCAGTCAAACTGCCCACCTGGCACGGTCCCCCGCCCGGATTACGGTGCGGGGTTAGAGTCTAAATATAATCAGGGTGGTATTTCACTGATGGCTCCACCGAAGCTAGCGCTCCAGCTTCAAAGCCTCCCACCTATGCTACACAGATCATACCCAAACGCAATGCCAAGTTGCAGTAAAGCTCCACGGGGTCTTTTTGTCCTGCTGCGGGTAGGCCGCATCTTCACAGCCATTTCAATTTCACCGGGTCCCTCGTCGAGACAGTGCTCTGATCGTTACGCGGTTCGTGCGGGTCGGAACTTACCCGACAAGGAATTTCGCTACCTTAGGACCGTTATAGTTACGGCCGCCGTTCACCGGGGCTTCAGTTCAAAGCTTCGACTTGCGTCTAACCTCTCCCTTTAACCTTCCGGCACTGGGCACGCGTCAGCCCCTATACATCGCCTTACGGCTTAGCAGAGACCTGTGATTTTGTTAATCAGTCGCCAGAGCCATTTCACTGCGACCCTCCAAAGCTTGCACCTCAGAGGGTACCCCTTCTCCCGAAGTTACGGGGTCATGTTGCCTAATTCCTTAACGAGGGTTCTCCCGTTCGCCTTGGTATACTCTACCCATCTACCAGTGTCGGTTTGCGGTACGGGCGCTCAAAAGTTATGCTTAGAGACTTTTCTCGGCAACAAAACTCAGCCACTTATGCCTTACGGCTCGCTCTTGTCTCGACTCAACCGGCGGATTTTCCTACCAGTCTCAACGTCTTGACAGATCGCACCCAAATCCAATAATGGGCTGGCCTATCTCGTTGCGTCCTCCCATCGCACTAATGAGCGGTTCCGGAATGTTGACCGGATGTCCATCACCTACGCCTCTCGGCCTCGGCTAAGGACCCGACTAACCCGACGCGGAATGACCTGGCGTCGGAAACCTTAGATATACGGCGAACACGGTTCTCACGTGTTTGTACGCTACTCATGCCTGCATTCTCACTTCTGTCCGCTCCAGTCGCCCTTATCGATCGACCTTCATTGCTGACAGAACGCTCCCCTACCAACTTGCTCGCCCGAAGGCGGACAAATTCCATAGCTTCGGTACTACACTTAGCCCCGTTAAGTTTTCCGCGCAAGGTCACTAGACCAGTAAGCTGTTACGCACTTTTTAAAGGGTGGCTGCTTCTAAGCCAACCTCCTGGTTGTTCCAGTAACCTCACCTCGTTTCCCACTTAGTGTAGATTTTAGGACCTTAGCTGATGATCTGGGCTGTTTCCCTTTCGACCCCGAAACTCATCTCCCGGAGTCCGACTGCCATGCTCTAGAGTACTGGCATTCCGAGTTTGATTGGGTTCAGTAAGCTGTAAGCCCCTTAGCCCATTCAGTGCTGTACCTCCAGTACTAAACGCATGACGCTAGCCCTAAAGCTATTTCGGGGAGAACCAGCTATCTCCGAGTTCGTTTGGCATATCACCTCTACCCACAGCTCATCTTCTAATTTTGCAACATTAGTAAGTTCGGGCCTCCACGAGTGATTAGACTCGCTTCACCCTGGCCATGGGTAGCTCACCCGGTTTCGGGCCTAATCCCAGCGACTATACGCCCTATTCAGACTCGCTTTCGCTACGGCTTCGGGTGTCACTCCCTTAACCTTGCCACTGAGATTAACTCGCAGGCTCATTCTCCAAGAGGCACGCTGTCAGGCATAGCGGCGCGTCACCTGCTTTCGCAGGGACACCGACCCGCTGTTAGCCCTCCAACTGCTTGTAAGCTTACGGTTTCAGGTTCTATTTCACTCCCCTAACAGGGGGACTTTTCACCTTTCCCTCACGGTACTTGTTCACTATCGGTCGCCAAGCGTATTTAGCTTTGGAGAGTGGACTCCCCAGATTCCTACCGTATTAGCGTGCACGGCAGTACTCAGGTATCCAGCGGGAGACAATCAGTTTTCGCATACGGGGCTATCACCCTCTATGGCTGGCTTTCCCACACCATTCCGCTAACTGACTGTTTTGTGACTCCCATGTGCCGGACCCTACAACCCCGACTCTGCAAGCAGAGTCGGTTTGAGCTAATTCCCGTTCGCTCGCCACTACTAGGGAAATGATCTCTTTTCCTCCAGGTACTTAGATGTTTCAGTTCCCTGGGTGCCCTTCCTCAAACCTATGTGTTCAGTAAGAGGATGCTCGAGGTACGCTCGAGCGGGTTTCCCCATTCGGAAATCCTCGGATCAACGCTTGTACACAGCTTCCCGAGGCTTATCGCAGTGTCCCACGTCCTTCATCGGCACTTGGCGCCAAGGCATTCACCGTAAGCTCTTAGTAGCTTCTCCACGTGATGCGGAGAAATTGATACTTTTCTGTTTCGATAAATTGCTTTATCGGCCTACATCAAATGCTATTCAGTTATTAAGGTTCAAACTCACCGTTTGACCGGTGACCGATGCTCTTGAATTTTTCAAGGGCATTGGTCACCCTTCAAATTATTCTATTTTTTGAGACAAAACGACCCGGCACACACCGCCGGGTCAAGTTCACAACCCAAAATTTAGAGCGGTGCATTTCTGGACTTTATGTCTTCGTACCGTTTAACAAAACCTTATCTCACTCCTAAACGTACTTTCAAAAACTCAGTGGAGATGGCGGGATTTGAACCCGCGACCTTCGCCTTGCAAAGGCGCTGCTCTCCCGCTGAGCTACATCCCCAGGACTTGCTAGGGTTAGTGGGCTTGACAGGACTCGAACCTGTGACCCCAGTCTTATCAGGACTGTGCTCTAACCAGCTGAGCTACAAGCCCAGGGTCCCACCTTGACAACTGAGAAGTGATAGGAAACTAACTCGCCATTCAAACCATCGCCCTTCACCGCGAAGGGCACATAGAGCAAAAGTCTGTCGTAGGACTCTGCTCGGAAACTCTAGAAAGGAGGTGATCCAGGCGCACCTTCCGGTACTCCTACCTTGTTACGACTTCGTCCCAGTCACCAGCACCACCTTCGACGGCGTCCTCCTTGCGGTTAGACTACCGGCTTCAGGTGTTACCAGCTCCCATGACGTGACGGGCGGTGTGTACAAGGCCCGAGAACGTATTCAATGCGCTATAGCTGACGCGCATTTACTAGCAACTCCGACTTCACGCAGGCGGGTTGCAGCCTGCGATCTGAACTGAGGACGGCTTTGGGGATTGGCTCTACCTCGCGGCTTAGCGACCCATTGTACCGCCCATTGTAGCGTGTGTGTAGCCCTGGACATAAAGGCCATGCTGACTTGACGTCATCCCCACCTTCCTCCGGCTTAATACCGGCGGTCCCGTATGACACATGTAACATACAGCGAGGGTTGCGCTCGTTAGCGGACTTAACCGAACATCTCACGACACGAGCTGACGACAGCCATGCAACACCTGTGCAAGCTCCCTTGCGGGTCGGTCACCTTTCAGATCTCTACCACTTGCATGTCAAGCCCAGGTAAGGTTCTTCGTGTAGCATCGAATTAAACCACACGCTCCGCTGCTTGTGCGGGCCCCCGTCAATTCCTTTGAGTTTTAATCTTGCGATCGTAGTCCCCAGGCGGTGAACTTATCGCGTTTGCTTCGGCACCGAAGGTTTTGACACCTCCGACGCCAAGTTCACATCGTTTACAGCTAGGATTACCGGGGTCTCTAATCCCGTTTACTACCCTAGCTTTCGTGTATGAGCGTCAGAAACAGTCCAGAAGATCGCCTTCGCCACTGGTGTTCCTCCCGATATCTACGCATTTCACCACTACACCGGGAATTCCATCTTCCTCTACTGCTCTCCAGTCCGGTAGTATTGAACGACCTCTCCCAGTTGAGCCGGGAGATTTCACGCCCAACTTACCGAACCGCCTGCACACGCTTTACGCCCAGTGAATCCGGATAACGCTTGCCTCCTACGTTTTACCGCGGCTGCTGGCACGTAGTTAGCCGAGACTTATTCCTGAGATACTGTCCTTTCTCATCTCTCAGAAAAGCACTTTACGATCCGAAGACCTTCTTCGTGCACGCGGCGTTGCTGCATCAGGCTTTCGCCCATTGTGCAATATTCCCTACTGCTGCCACCCGTAGGTGTATGGACCGTGTTTCAGTTCCATTGTGGGGGGTCACCCTCTCAGGTCCCCTACCCGTCGTCGCCTTGGTGGGCCGTTACCTCACCAACTAGCTGATGGGACGCAGGTCCCTCCCAAAGCGCATTACTGCTTTAGACATCGGTTTCTAAATCCGATGACCACATGCGGTATTAGCAGTCCTTTCGAACTGTTATCCCACACTTTGGGGCAGGTCACCAACGCGTTACTCACCCGTTCGCCACTAGGATACTCTCGTATTGCTACAAAAGCACCTCGTTCGACTTGCATGTATTAGGCACGCCGCCAGCGTTCATCCTGAGCCAGGATCAAACTCTCCGCAAAAAGTTACACTCTTACGAGTGCGAAAGTTATACGGAATTTTACTGGATTGACTGGTTTGTGTTGCTTCCTATCACTTTTCAGTTGTTAAGGTGCTTTCGATTTTTAAGCGGACGAATTATCCGCTGTGTATTTGCCGGCCAAGCCCTTCAAACAGACGAAAATACCGATGCCTCTTGCGCATCGGCTTGTCAGACTGCGAAGCCTCTTGGCTTGTGTCCCTGACTCGAGACGTTCTGTTTGATTGTCAATGATCTGTCGGGGGACGAGATCAGCTTGAAATAACACTGGCGAAGGGTGATTATACGCTTTTCATAGGCTTTGTCAATAGTTATTAGCCACATGAACCTTAAAAAATCGCAATGCACTCGAACTTGATTTGACACTTAATTAATCCATCTCGCGTCTTCCCGATAAAGCCCTCAGCAATGTATTTTGATCTGCATATTCCAAATCGCCGCCAACCGGCAAACCGCGCGCCAAACGCGTCACCTGAATTTTATATTGGCGTAGTTGCTGTTGCAAATACAAAGCTGTCGCATCGCCTTCCATGCTTGGATTGGTCGCGAGAATAACTTCTTTAATTCCGCCGCGTGCGACGCGCTCAATTAATGGCTTGACCTTTATATCATCTGGCCCAACACCCTCAATTGGAGATAAAACCCCATGCAAGACATGATACTTACCGTTATATGCGCCGACGCGTTCCAATGCTAAAACATCCAGCGCCTCTTCGACAACACAAATCAGCGATCCATCGCGCTTTGGATTCTCACATACTTCGCAACGCGTTCGCCCCGCTTCGGTAATGTTAAAACATTCTTCGCAAAATGCAACTTTATCTTTCAGCTGATTCAATGCTTCTGACAAATCCTGCGAGACTTCATCCGGAGCGCGCAGAAGATAGAAGGCCAGCCGTGATGCGGACTTTGGTCCAATGCCCGGCAAACGTTCAAACGCGTTGATGAGTTTTTGAATCGGTTCAGGAAGGATCATTTTATTTGATGGTTAAAACGGCAACCCACCCGTTAACGGACCCAATCTCTCCGAAGCGAGTTCGCGCGATTGATCCAACGCCATGTTCACAACGGACAAAACCAAATCCTGCAACATCTCGGCATCGGCATCCTTCAACAAGTCTGGTGAAATTTCAACCGACTTGCATTTTTGATCGCCGGTCATCACAACTTTAATTGCGCCGCCGCCCGCCGTTGCCGTGACCGTTTCTTCAGCAAGCTTCGCCTGCGCCTCAGCCAACTGCTGTTGCATGCGTTGAAGTTGTTGCATCATTCCGCCTTGCCCGCCACCCATTTGTTGACCTTTGTTAAATCCTTTAGCCATAACTACTCCTAGATAAAGTTTCTATTCCAAGCAAGTTATCAATCCCACCAGATTGATAATACAGTTGGATGGCTTTGTTTGAGACGATTTGTTTCGTTTCGTAAAAGGACTTGTGCAATCTCATCTTGAACCCATTGCACCTCATCTGCCTCAAACTGTTCTTTTGCCAATTTCTCTAATTGAGATTCATAACCATCTTTCGCCAAAATATATAGAGTATCAGCCATTGAATCACCTTTCTCTAATTCTCGAAGCAACAAGAATTCATTTCCATGAATGATGACCGCTCGCCATAAAGCGCGATTTTCTCGCAAAAGTTTAGCTATTTTGATTCCATCACAATTGTTAAAATTTGTTTGAGCAATGATTTCTAAATGCAATTCTTGCAACGTATTGATATTCAATTCCGATTCAGCCTGCTCATTCATAATTAAACCTATTCCTGCACATCGACAATCTCGCCGCCGTGATCGAGCGCGGTTGCCACCATCCCATCGGCAGAGACATGCGGCGGCAGTTTGCCTTTTGCATTCGTCACCGCGCACTTGATTTTCAAACTCACGCCCAGCACATCGGCAACCGCTTTTTGGGTCGCCTCCAAATTCTCCGGCTTATCCATCAGCGCCCGCACCGTATCGGATTGGAATCCCAAAATCAATTCATCGCCGTGCACATCCATCGGCTTGCAGGAATTTAGCAATGCCTCGACTGCCGGATGCGCGGGTTTGATCACAGCGCGGATATCTTTCCATGATTTATTGATTTCCGCCAGACTAATCACCGCTTCATTACTTTGACTGGATGCGGATTCCATTTTATCGGATTGATATAAAACTGTTGGCTTTGTCTGTTTAACGGGAGCCGCTTTCGGTGTCGGAGCCGAAGCGGAAACTTCAGACGGAATCTCCAACGCTTCAGCCAACGCCAATTCCAATGAAAGCGATGGTTGCCATCCGCCGCGCGTATCAACTGCGGCATTGTTAAACAATTTCATCATCCGCAAAACATCAGGCGTGGAAAATGATTTTGCATCGAGCGCCATTCGTTCTTTGACATCTTTTGTAGTTTCAACTTGATCGCCATTGCCAAGTTGGATGAGCATCAAGCCGCGCAGATACTCGACAATTTGACGCGCCAACGAGCGTGGATCAGCGCCGGAATCAAGCGCGCGATGAATCGTATCGAGTCCCGATGCAGGCACATGATCGCGAATGGAGGCGATGAGATCGAGGATGGTTTGACTCGTGGCCGTGCCGAGAACCGTCTGCGTCAGTTGAAGCGTGATCTTCGTTCCAGCCGAAGCGAGTTGATCGAGCAATGAAATTGCATCTCGCAAACCGCCACCCGCTTGACGCGCAATCGTTGCAAGCGCATCGTCATCCGCTTGAATCTTTTCAGCTTTGACAATCGCTTTGAGCTGACCAACGATCTCATCCACCGGCACACGGCGAAATTCATGACGCTGACAGCGCGATAAAACCGTCGCAGGAATTTTATGAATCTCGGTGGTGGCTAAAACGAAGATGGCATGCGGCGGCGGCTCTTCCAATGTTTTGAGCAGCGCATTGAACGCCGCCGTCGAAAGCATGTGGACTTCATCAATGATGTAGATTTTGTATTTGCCTTGCGATGGAGAGAAATTAATTTTGTCGCGCAAGTCGCGCACATCGTCCACGCTGGTGTTCGATGCCGCATCAATTTCAATCAAGTCCATAAACCGATTGTCGTTGACGGCTTTGCAATTCTCACATTCATTGCACGGACGCTTGGCTCGATCTTCATTGAGACAATTAACTGCTTTCGCCAAAAGTCGCGCCAGTGTGGTCTTGCCTGTGCCGCGCGGACCCGCGAACAAATACGCGTGCGCGACGCGGTCGGCAACAATGGCATTCCTCAGCGTTTGGACAACATGCTCCTGTCCAACGACTTCTTTCCATCCTAGCGGACGATATTTACGATAGAGGGCTTGTGACATATCAATGATCAGTTACGGAACAGGATATGAATCTTGCGCATTGCCTTGCGCGTCGGTCAGCACTACGTTCTCGCCCGAACTCCACGCAGCTTTATTATTACCCCAGTATAAATCAACTGCGGTATTCGTGCCGGATGCCGTATGGACTCGCACCGCGCCGTTCGTGAACAGCTTGAACGGCGGAAAAATAAAATCGTTCCCATTGGAATCTTTAAGATGCCAGGCGGTCAGGTCAAGTTCGCCATTGCCTTGATACTGAATCGTGACCGTCTCGACGCTCAACGTCCCCGCGCCGACCACGCTGATAATCTTGACTGTCCCTTGTTGAAGTGTTGGTACACTCACAGCGTTCGTCCCGGACGAAATAACGGGAGCAGCTACCGGCGGGAGAGTCGCGGCACGATAGTTGCGGTCATACCAATAGAGAATGGTCAATGTCACGCAGGCGGAGACAAAGATATTGAGCAGAATATAAAAAATTAATCGGCGGCGATCCATTTGGTGATTATGATAGCACAAACAAATTGAAATGTCATTCAAAACAAAACTGCGGACTTCATCAGCCCGCAGTTTGATTCACTCGGATTGTTCAGCTTATTTCAATGATGTCGCGACGTAATTCGAGAAGCTCACATCCGCACTATTCGCCTTTTTATCGCTCGCCGCAAATAGACCAATATAACCATCGGTGTAGGTGGTATCCGTCACCGAGTCAATCTGCTTCCCATTCACATATAAAGTCAACGTGCCATCGCTTCCGCAATCCAAACCGATTGTATAAGAGGCAGCGTTAACGGGAATCAATTTTGAGGTTTTCCAATTATTGCCGCCTGTTAAGAACACATCGTCTTCTGCAACCGCGGCTTTGGCAATCGCGTATTGTCCTGCCGGTGTAATCGCGCCATAATAAAAAGCATCGCTGGTTACCTGCTGATCGCACAAAATTCCAAAATAAGAATTCTTATCGGTATTATTCGGCGTGGCGGTCACTTCAATATGAATATCTTTATAGTCGGTTTGATTAGGCCCGCTATATACCATATCTTCGGCTTTTAAGACTTGGAATTCAAGAGTGTCGTTGGTATATTGCACCACTTTATTCGCGTCCGAGCCGGTGCCCCAGCCGCTATTGTCATTGGAAAAGTCATCTTGATACACAACGTTTTGGTTTCCTCCGCTAACGCTTCCACTGTTCGAACTTCCATTATCACCCGAGCTTTCTGTATTAATGGGAACCGAAGTCGCATTGTCTGTTGCAGAACTACTACCTGAGTTTGCCAGCGAGGTCAAAGAAGATACGGAACTGCAAGCCAACATTGCCAGAGCCAGGCAAGTGGTGGCAGCAATAAAATAAAACAGATTCTTTTTCATTGCATTCTCCTTTTCTAAGTTGGCGCATTGTACCGACGGAAAGAAATTCCGGCAACCTTACTTTTGGGTGATAACGATTCAATAAGGGAGATGGATTAACGACTCATTGCCAACGCGACCCAATCCCCCATTTGACGCCTCTCGTTCATTCTTAGACCTTTGGCTTGTGCGGCCTCAATGACACTTTGACTCTGCTCTTGCAGGATTCCGCTCAAGATGATCGCGCCATTCGGTTCGACCAAATTCGCCAGCCCGGCGTCAAAGAGACGGATGATGACCGGCGCAAGGATATTCGCCACCACCAGCGGTGCGGACTTGAATGCAAACTTGCCATCTAATATTTCTTTCACGGAGCCTTGACCAAGAATCAATTCATCGCCGATTTTATTTACGTTTGCATTCTCGCGTGAATTCTTAACGGATTCCAAATCAATATCAACACCTAACGCTTGCTTCGCTCCAAGCTTCAAAGCCGCAATGGATAAGATACCCGAGCCGCAACCAACATCAATTACGCATTGAGGCGTCTCTACAAAATATTTCTCCATCAACGCCAAACACAATTGCGTGGTCGGATGTGTTCCCGTGCCAAATGCCATACCGGGATCAATCTTAATCGGAATGCGATTCGGTTCCGGAGAATCCAACCAAGCCGGGAGGATCATTAATCGTTTGCCAATCGGGATAGGCTTGTAGTGCTGCTTCCAAGCTTCCATCCAGTTTTGATCGGCGATAGGAGTGAATACCGGCGTGGGTAATGGCTGAATCGTTCCAAGATAATACAGCGACTCTTCAAGTTTCTGCCGCGTCTCTTCGATCTGTTCATCCATTGGCAGATAAGCGCGGACTGTGATCGGGCCCGTCGCGGTGCCTTCGTCTTCATCGTTGACAAACTTCACGCCTTGCTCGGTCATCACGCCGTTGGGTGCGAAGCGCGCCAACACATCCGCAACAGCTTCGGCGAGTTCACCATTTACAGTCAAAGAAACTTCAAGCCAATTCATAATTTCTTGAACAAAAGCGGACTATCGTCCGCTTAATATTATCCTCCCAATGTTTCATTCAACCAATCCAAGAATCCTTTTTCCTTGGGCTTGACATTGGTTCCAAGCGTCGCCGCCAATTTCTCGAACAGCTCGCGCTGATCTTTCGTCAGTTTCGTTGGGATTTCGACATCGATGATCACCAACTCGTCGCCGCGATGATCCTTGCGCCGCAAGTGCGGAACGCCTTTGCCTTTCATGTGAAAAACTTTTCCAGGTTGAGTGCCAGCCGGAATTTTTAACTTCTCATCGCCGTCCAGCGTCGGGACGTCCACCTCTGCACCCAATGTGGCTTGTGCAATATTGACATCCAGATTCAAAAGAATATCGTTTTCGCGGCGCTTGAAGAATTGGTGCGGCTGAACATCCAAAACCAAAAACAAACTTCCATTCGGCCCGCTAAAGACTCCCGGTCCGCCCTCGCCCGCCAATCGGATCTGCGTACCGCTATCAACGCCGGCCGGGATTTGAACCTTCTTATTAACTTTCTTTCGTTCGAGTCCACCGCCGCGACAAGTGTGACATGGTGATGAAATCACTTCGCCGCGTCCGTTACAAGTCGGACAAACCGCGGTCTGCATCATCTGACCCAAAATTGTTTGCCGCACCTGTCGCACTTCACCTTGACCGCCGCATGTGGAACAACGCGTCGGCGATGTGCCCGGTTCCGCGCCGGAGCCTTTGCAACGCGAACAAGTTTCTTCGCGCTCGAACTCGATCTCTTTCTCGACGCCGAAAACGGCTTCTTCAAATTTCAGCGCCACCGACATTTGTAGATCGCGTCCCCGCTTCGGAGTTCGACGCGAACGGCGACTTCCGGTTGAGAATCCAAATTGCCCGAACAGCTCATCGAAGACATCGGAAAAATCCATGGTGTAATCATGGAAGCCGCCCATATTGCCCAAGCCTTCTTTGCCGAAGCGGTCATAGCGCGCACGCTTATCGGCGTCCGACAGAACGCCATAAGCTTCGTTGATCTCTTTAAACTTTTCCTCAGCGTCCGGCTCTTTATTGACATCGGGGTGAAACTGACGCGCCAACTTGCGGAACGCACCTTTGATCTCATCCTCCGACGCGTTTCGCCCAATGCCGAGGACTTCGTAGTAATCGCGATTAGTCATAGTTCACGGTGAATGGGAAATAGTGAATAGAATTTTATTCCTACTTACGATTTCCGATTCCCTTTTACTCTTTCACTTCACCGTCTACCACATCCGGTCCCGCATTCGATGGACCAGATTGACTAGATTGATTGGATTGATTGGATTGATTCGATTCACTGTTTGGTGCATCCGGTTGTTGATATACACTCGCGCCGATCTTTTGAATGGCTTCTCCCAACGCTTCGGTCGCGGACTTGATGGCGGCGACATCATCGCTTTGAGCTTTGCTTCGCACCTCAGCGACTTTTTTCTCGACGTCAGATTTTATATCGGTGGAAACTTTATCGCCAAATTCTTTCAAGGCTTTTTCGGCAGCATAGGCAGTGTTATCCGCATTGTTGCGTACCTCGATCAGGTCTTTGCGCTTTTGGTCTTCGTCTGCGTGAGCCTCTGCATCTTGGCGCATCTTTTCCACTTCGGAGTCTGAAAGACCCGATGAAGCTGTGATCGTGATATGTTGAGTTCGTCCTGTGGCTTTATCTTTCGCAGTGACTTTTAAGATTCCGTTTGCATCAATATCAAACGTCACTTCGATTTGCGGGATGCCGCGCGGCGAAGGCGGGATTCCATCGAGAACAAATTTGCCAAGCGATTTATTATCTGCCGCCATGGGACGTTCACCTTGCAGAACGTGGATCTCGACTTGAGTCTGATTATCCGATGCGGTTGAAAAGGTTTGACTGCGGCGCGTCGGAATCGTTGTGTTGCGTTCGATCTGCGGCGTGGCGACCGATCCTAACGTTTCGATGGAGAGCGTAAGCGGAGTCACGTCGAGCAAAAGAATATCTTTGACTTCACCGCCGAGCACGCCGCCCTGAATCGCCGCGCCGATTGCAACCACCTCATCCGGGTTGACGCCTTTATGTGGTTCCTTGCCAAAGAATGCGCGCACGCGGTCTTGAACCGCAGGCATACGCGTCATGCCGCCGACCATCACCACTTCATTGATTTGTCCGGCGGTGAGACCTGCATCGGTCAAAGCCTGCTTGAGCGGCGCAATCGTTCGATCCACAAGATCCGCGGTGAGCTGTTCCAGTTTTGCGCGCGTCAATGTAGTGACCAAATGTTTTGGTCCACTAGCATCCGCAGTAATATATGGAAGATTGATTTCGGTCTGCATGGTGGTCGAGAGTTCGATCTTGGCTTTCTCGGAAGCTTCCTTCAAACGCTGAAGTGCCTGCCGATCATTTCGTAAATCAACGCCATTATCTTTTTGGAATTGATCCGCAAGATAATCCATGATACGCTGATCAAAGTCGTCGCCGCCAAGGAACGTATCGCCGCTCGTCGAACGGACTTGGAAGACTCCATCGCCCACATCAAGGACGGAAATATCGAACGTGCCGCCGCCCAAGTCATAGACCGCGATCACTTCATTTTTCTTTTTATCCAAACCATAAGCGAGCGATGAAGCCGTCGGTTCGTTGATGATGCGCAAAACTTCGAGTCCCGCGATCTTGCCTGCATCTTTGGTCGCATTGCGCTGCGCGTCATTGAAATATGCGGGAACAGTAATCACCGCTTGCGTGATCGGCTCGCCAAGATAGGCTTCGCAATCCGCTTTGATCTTGGCAAGGATCATCGCCGAAACCTCGGGCGGACTGTAATCTTTGCCGTCGAGTTTGACGCGCACATCGCCGTTCCCGGCTTCCGCGACTTCATACGGCACACGCTTCCGCGTGCGCTCCACTTCTGGATCATCAGACTTGCGTCCCATAAAACGCTTGATCGAGAAGACAGTGTTTTGCGCGTTGATGATGGCTTGATTGCGCGCCACGCGTCCAACCAGACGTTCGTGGTTTTTATTGACCGCCACCACCGACGGCACCAGCCGCTCACCTTCGGAGGATGGAATCACAATCGGCTCGCCGCCCTGCATCACTGCCGCGACAGAATTGGTCGTACCGAGATCAATGCCAATGATTTTTGCCATGAAATAATTTCTCCTTAAATTTATTGTGCCACACGAACCAGCGCGGGTCGAATCACACGGTCGCCCAACATATAACCACTTTGCACAACCGCGATCACATGTCCGCTTTCAACTGTCTGATTGGGTTCATGCGAAATCGCCTCGTGATAATTCGGATCAAATAATTGACCCTCCGCTTCGATACGCGTCACGCCTTCGGATTCGAGAATCGATTGCAATTTCTTATGAATCAATTCGATCCCGCTCATCCACGAGCCAGAGTCCGGTGGGCGATTTTGCAAAGCGCGTTCCAAGTCATCCAACACAGGCAGGAATTTCTTGATGATGTCGCCCTTCATCACGGACTTCATCATTTCCTGGTCGCGCTGAACGCGGCTTTTGTAATTCATGAAGTCAGCCTGAGCGCGTTGCCAGCCATCAAGATGTTCCGCGGCTTTGGCTTCAGCCTCTTCGAGCCGCTTCATCAACGCTTCCATCTCCGCGTTAGTTTGTTCGCCGTTTTCAGGCGATTCTACCGCCTTGGCTTGAGTCTCGTTAACTTCTTGCTCTTCATGCTTACGGTGTTTTTTTTCAGTCATACATCCACTCTTAATATTCAACCTGAAATGATTGCGAATAATCGAACATCGGTTTTATTCGCCTGCGATCCGATCATTGACCAAACCGCTCAATAACCCGGCAACATAACGCACCGTTGGAATGGTTATTGCATAAGACATACGCATGGGACCCAGCACGCCCAGCATTCCGGTTGCAAACCCCGGCACGCCGTAACGCGTCAGCACCATCGAACATTGACGTAACTCCTCCCATTCGCCTTCGCCTCCAATCAATACTTGCAAGCCTCCGACTGCGCTGTTGATGGTTGATCGCGCCAACAAATCTTGCAGTGATGAATGTTCTTCAAAGAGACGCAGGGCGCGGCGCGCTTCATCTGAATCTGCGAATTCAGGCTCGGATAAAACATTGGTTAAGCCATCGGTATATACTTCGCCGGACAGACTCTTGGCGGTACGCCGCATATCTTGAATAACGAGAATCAGAATATCTTGATCGAGCGCGTCAGATTGAGTTGGAAGAACGGTGAGCTCTTCGAGAGCGTGGCCCGCTAAAAGTCCGTTAAGATGCGCCGCGGTTTGACTCAGTTGTTCCTGCTTTACAGGTTCAGCCAATGTTAGAAGTTGTTGAGAGACTTCGCCGCCGATCAGCACCAGCACCATCAGCACCTGACGCCCCTGCGTTGAAATTAATTCAACGTGCTGAAAGCGCAAACTTTCTGCGCGCGGCGCAGTGACCACCGACACACCCTGCGATTGATGCGCCAAAACCGAGGCCGCAAGATGCATCCATTGATCGACGTCGGCGCGCGCTTGATAGAATTGGTTCGAAATATTGTGCTGCACCGACTTGGGCAATTCAGCCTGGTTCATCATCTGGCTGACAAAGAAACGATAGCCCTCTTCGGTGGGCACACGCCCGGCGGAGGTGTGCGGCTGACGAAGGTAACCGAACTCGGTCAACGCCGACATCTCATTGCGAATCGTAGCTGAAGATAGATCGACATGATAATGCTCAACAAGCCGCTTCGAGCCAACAGGTTGAGCGGAATCAATATAGTCGCGGATGATGATAAGCAAAAGATTCTTTTGACGTTCAGATAATTCAGGCATAGTTCACATATTCAGGACTCTCGAGCAGGAAAGTCCCTGATGAATATCAAATCATAACATGCGGGTAATGAGAGCGTCAATAAGAGGAGTGTAAGAAATAAAAAGGCGGCAGGTTTCTGCCGCCTCGTGGCTGAAAACTCTCAATGAGATGTTGCAGGTCGCCAAACGGGATCAAAATCAACGCCCGGATCGATCGTAACGCGGGTTCGCTCCGCGCCCGAAGAAGCCGCATAGAAAATATCATTGTTCGAACTATCGCTAATTCCCTCAAAAAGAAGCCACGCACCATCTGGGGAATAATGTACGTTCTCTACCGGCAACGGCTCCAAATTCAATTTATATGCCGCATCTGTGCCGCGTTTCTCGTACGGAATCATCATCACCCACGGCTGGACAGGCCCGCTGGAATTTCGTTCATTGAATAAAATCATTTTGCCATCAGGCGACCAAGTCGGCAAATAATCCCAAAACGACGGACCGCTTCGGACTACTTGCTGTGCCCCTTGACCATTATCGGTCACCGTCCAAATTTGATATGCGCCGAGGCGTTTTTCCGCATATGCTATTTCATTACTGAACGGCGACCATGCAGGTTGACGCGTATCGATATCAGACGATGTGTTGGTGAGACGCGTAACAGACAGATCCGCAAGATTGATCGAGTAAATCTGCATATATCCATCGCGCAGAGAAGTAAATGCAATTCGTTTGCCATCGGGAGACCACGCCGGTTCAAAGTCACCGCCCGGAGCGGTGGGCAATGGCGTGAGATTGCTTCCATCCACATTGACAGTAAAAAGCGCAGTGTTTGCCAGTGGAGGTTCGGAAAGATCAAGCCGAGCTTTGCAGGGTGAAACAAAAACCAACTGCAATCCATCCGGCGACCACGAAGGTTGGCAGGCTCCATCAGGCACATTCGTGATCGGAACAACATTACCTGTTAAATCGCTCAAATAAATTTGGGGGATGCCGGTGCGATCGGAAGCAAAAGCAATCTGCCCAGTTCCGCCGCCAACAGGAGTTGGACCCAACGTAGTGATCAGCGTAGCCGTAGTAGAACCAATCGGAGCAGTCAACGTTCCGGCAATCGCTGTGCTAGTGTGGGTTGGAGCCGCTGTAAAAGTGGCTGTCGGAGGAACAGGTGTAAAAGTAAATGTTGGTAATGGTGTTGAGGTCGCTGGCTTAGTAGGAATAAATGTTGGAGTTGAGGTTGCCGTAGCCTGAGCAAACGGAATAACACCGCGCATATTCTCAGGCAAGAAACTTGGATTGAAATAAGCCGCGCTAAACAACATGCCAGCTAAAATTATCAAGAGTATCCACAACCATGCGAGACGTGTTGCGCGCCGTCTTCTACTGGTAGGTGGCACAAAAGGTTTATCTTCATCAACGGGAAGCGATGTTGCAGATCCCGTTAATTGTTTAGGTCTGGGACTTTCCGGTTCGTCCACCGCGCGTTCACCGGGAACTTCAGGGATATCCGGCGGAGGAACAATTGTATAATTCCCCGTTAATTGTTGGGTCTTGGATTTGGAACCGAGCAAAGCCTTTTTGAAATCTTCCGCGGTTTGATAGCGGTCAATCGGGTCAACTGACATCGCTTTTTCGATTGCAGCGGCAAGGCGACGCGAAACTTTGGGGTTGCGTTTACGAAGAGGCGTCAGTTGGGCATTATCCATGGCGCGAGCCAAACCGTCTTCTGGGATGATGCCGCATAACGTTGCATATAACGTCGCGCCTAATGAATAAATATCCGTGCGCGGATCAGTGCGTGCCGTGCCATATTGTTCCGGCGGAGAATAACCGGGCGTCATCGCGCGCGCACCGGTCGTTGTAGCTTGTGTGCCTTGGACCACTTTGGCAAGACCAAAATCAACTAAAAAGATATGACCATCGGGTGTGATTTTGACATTGCCCGGCTTGATATCGCGATGAAGAATAGGCGGCTTCCGTGTGTGCAAATATGCCAGCGCATCGCACATCGCCGCGCCGACCATGATCGCATCATCTTCAGCGATGGTGCCCAAGCGCTCCATGCGCTGACGCAAATCTTCGCCATCGATAAAATCCATGACGAGATATTGGCCCTGATCGCCGACGACAAAATGATCCGATACACGCGGCAGATTAGGATGACGCAAATTCGCCAGAATCACCGCTTCCAGCCGGAACTGACGCGAATATTCATCCGTGGTGAAAAGATTCTCTTTGAGGGCTATCTCCACGCCGAGATTTTCATCTACGGCGCGATAAACCGATCCCATGCCGCCCTGACCGAGAATTTCAACAATGCGATAACGTTTGTGGAGTAGAGTGCCGCGTTCGAGAGTCATGCCAATCCATTACAAATGATTATATCCAAAGCGTGGTGATTATATCAGATGGGACACCCACCTATTGGGGTCGCAACTAATTTTCAACCAATTTGAAAGGAAACTGTCAGGCTTTGAACATCTCGCCGATTTAGCTCTTTCTTATTGTAATTGACGGTTTTATAAAAAGTATTAAACTCAGTCCATGGAAAAGTCATCAATTCACAATTGGGACTGGTTTTCAGCCGTTTTGCTCTTTCTGGCACTGCAAGCAACTGCCGGACGTCTGGTCATTGCCAATTGGGCACCGTATCTTTACTTCGCTGAAACACTCACCGCGCTTGGGACAATTCTTGGCCTCGCTTTAGGAGCCAGCCGCTTCAAGCGCAGCATGATCACCTGGCTTGCGATTGACTATACGGTCATGATGCTTCCGTGGCAATGGACCGTCGCGGTTCAAAGCGATATCGAGATCAGCTTTCGCGAGCAGGTTCATCTCGTTGCATCTCAACTTGCAGTTGATTTCGTCCAATTCAGCCAGCGCGCGCCCGTCAAGGATTCGTTCTTCTTTGTTGCATTCATTTCACTGATGATGTGGATCATCAGTTTAACAGCCGGTTACTTGTTGATACGCCGCGATAATTTACTTGCCGCGGTAATTCCATCGGCTGTTGTATTGACGATCGTTCAAGTTTACGACAATCATTTCGCGCTCCGCTCATGGTGGCTGGCAGTATATCTATTCCTAATCTTGCTTTTGATCGGACGCAGATATTTTCTACGCAGCCGCATCGAATGGAAAAAAGAGCGCGTCGCCGTTTCTGAAGATGCCTGGCCCGATATTTTAAATGGCTTGACGGTCATTGCGGTGATTACGGTATTCGTCGCCTGGATATTTCCAACTTCGCTTTCGAGCCTGCAATCCGCATCGGACATGTGGAATAATATTTCCAACCCTGTTCGAAACCGGCTTTCCAACGCGGTAACGTCGCTTCAATCTCCATACAGCAATGGCGGGACAAATTTTTACAGCGAAAGCCTTCCGCTTGGGCTCACTGCCGCGCAAGGCAATCAGCCGGTCTTCACTGTAAAAGTCTTATCTTCATCGAACTCGACAACGCCTTATTATTGGCGCGGACGCGTCTATGATTTTTATTCTAATGGACAGTGGAGCAATTCCAGCGCAACTACCCTCGACTTTGAACCGTCGAGCCAAAATTTGAATCTCGTCAACGCCGAGAATCGTATCGATGCGGAATTTCAATTTACAATGCAATTGCCTGAACAGAGTTTGTTGTACGCACCCTCCGAGCCGGTGTGGGTGGATCAACCCGGAACTGTGACGGTGACATCCGTAGGAAGTGGACAGAACGATCCGATTGCGTGGTTTGCGAATCCGCCAATTGCACAAGGAAGCCGCTATCAGGTCCGTGCAGAGATCGCTGATCCAACCATCGAAGAATTAAAAGCAGCGGGAACGAATTATCCAACCTGGGTTCAGAGACGTTATCTGGAAGTTCCCGATAATATTCAAGCTGTGATTCAAACGCTTGCCGAACAAGTCACAAGCGGACAAAGCACGCCGTACGATCAAGCCCAAGCGATCACGAATTATTTGCGTAACACGATTCAATACACGTTAACGGTTCCGTCTCCGCCGCCCGGCGAAGACCCGGCCGTGTGGGTGCTGTTCGATTACAAAAAAGGATTTTGCAATTATTACGCCAGTGATGAAGTATTGATGCTGCGCTCGATTGGAATTCCTGCGCGTCTGGCAGTGGGTTTTGCGGAAGGTTCAAGCAATAATGATTCGTCTGTTGCCAATAGCGTTTCGTTTACGGTTCTCAACCACGATGCGCATGCCTGGCCCGAAGTTTATTTTCCCAATATTGGGTGGGTTGAGTTCGAACCGACCGTGAATCAAAACCCGATTGTGCGGCCTGAGTCAAAGTCACAAATAGCGAACCAACAAAATAACAATTCTTCTTCCAACACCAACGCTCATAAACCAAAGGAGGATTCTTCATCCGAATCAAATACATCAGGGAAGCCGCTTACGTTCAATTCATGGCTCAACGATATTCTGTTGATCAGTTTTTTAATTCTTTTCATCGGCTTGCTGATCTTTGCTTTTCGCCGCTATCACTTTTTGAATCATGTGCCGGTTTATCTATCGAGTGGTTTGGAACGCTTCGGCGTATCGACTCCGTCATGGATCAATGCTTGGATGAATTGGAATCAGATGACTTCAGTGGAACGTTCATTTACCAGCATCAACTTGAGCTTGAGATGGCTGGGAAGTCCGCAGCCGATGTACGCCACTGCGGCCGAACGCGCCGCGGAACTGATCAAACTATTGCCAGCTGCAACGACTTATATCGAAGCCGTTTCATCGGAACATCAATCCGCGCTCTTCACAAAGCGTTCCGCAGATTTAGCGCGCGCGCGGCAAGCCGGTATCATGATCATTCTCATTACACTTCGCTTCAAGGTCTTGAATTTTTGGAATTCAATTTCCGGTGGTGATGTATACTCAGGATAATTAATGATGGACTCAAACCCCACTCGTCCCACCACCGTTCATGAACATATTAACACGCTAGCCTTGCAAGCGGGAAAATTACGCGATGAGCTTCAAAAGAAAAAGCCGCGCGATCTGCCGAAGAACGCCATAGACGATTTAAATTATCTATCCGCTTCATTGAGCAAAATCGGCGAGCAAATGGAATCGTTCGAAGCTCAACATGGAAATCTGCTAGCGCTTGCGGATATTGGACAAGTGATCAACTCGTCGCTCGAGTTGGATGAAGTGCTGCGCATCGTGATGGACAACATCGTTCATCTGACGCACGCTGAGCGCGGTTTCCTGATGCTTCGCAATGAAAAAGGTGAAATGGTCACGCGCATGGCGCGCAACTGGGAACAGGAATCGATCAAATCGAGCGAAGCCGCCACCAGCCGCACCATCGTGCAACGCGTCATTGAAAGCGGCGAACCCATCATCACCACCAACGCACAGGAAGATCAACGCTTCAGCGGACAGGAAAGCATCGTCGCTTTGAACCTGCGCTCGATTTTGTGCGTGCCGCTCAAAGTCAAGAATGAACTGATCGGCGTGATCTATGCCGATAATCGAATCCGCACCGGCATCTTCGCGGAAACGGAAAAAGATTTATTGGTTGCGTTTTCCAATCAAGCCGGAGTCGCGATCGAAAATGCGCGCTTGTTTTCATCGCTTCGTCAAACATTGGCAGAAGTCACTGAGCTAAAAAATTTGATGGACAATGTGTTTGCGTCCATTGCCAGCGGCGTGATCACGGCCGACATCAAAGATCAGATCACGCTTGCGAACCACGCGGCCGAATCAATTCTGGGTGAGACCGCGCTGAACATCGTCGGTCATCCACTCGATGAAGTGCTGGCTTCCGTTTTGAAAGAACTCCAACCGCGTTTGAATGAAGTCCGCCAAACGGACAAGTCCATCGTTGATCTCGAAGTGAGTCACAACTCGCCTTCGCGCGGCAACGTGGACTGGCGCTTGAATCTTTCGCCACTCAAAGACGCGGGACAAAAAACTCAGGGCATCACAATTGTGCTGGACGATATGACCGAGCGCAAGAAGCTCGAAGCGCAACGCCGATTGCTCGAACGGATGGTATCGCCCGCTGTGCTCGATCAGATTGATCTAAATAGTTTTGAGATCGGCGGCAAGAAAGTGGACATCACCTGTTTGTTCGCCGACATCCGCGGCTTTACCAGTTATAGCGAAAAACAATCGCCGGAAGAATTGGTTGCGGTGTTAAATCTTTATCTCGCCGCGGCCGCTGACGCGGTGCTGGCACACGAAGGCACCGTTGATAAATTTCTCGGCGACGCAATCATGGCATGGTACAACGCGCCTTTGCCTCAACCTGATCACACGTTGCGCGCCGTGAAGACTGCGCTCGCGATCCGCGATTCGATTGAGAAATTACATAAAGAATTGCCAGAGAAATCGCATCTTGATTTCGGCATTGGGATTCATTACGGCGAAGCCGTGTTAGGTTGGATCGGCACCGAGAAGCGACTCGAATACACAGCGATTGGCGACAGCGTCAACACCACCAAACGCATTCAGGAGAACTCATCCAAGAATCAAATTTTGATGAGCAAGGATGCGTACGAGCGCGTCAAGAATCAAGTGGACGCTAAACCTTATGCGCCACTGACAGTCAAAGGCAAGACACAGCCGATTGAAGTGTATGAGGTGATGGGATTGAAGTAATCCAATGAGATACGAAACATTAAATCCAGGCAAGCTTTATTTTACAGGTGCTAACGCGATTGATGTAGTAGATATTTATTGGATGATAATTTACGGCGATCCAGAACAAAAAAATTGGAAGGCAAATGTTAGCTTCACTTCAGGTTGGTCTATACCGCAGAGGGCTTTGGAATTATTATTTCAAGCACTTGAAGAAAATTCCTCAACGAGAGTCGAATTTGAACCAAAAAACGGAATCAAGGTTAAATGTGCAATAACCGATATTTCAGATTTGTCTGATGGAGCAATTGAAATTGGAAATCCCGAATTGGGCCAAGTAATAGGAAAAACGTCACATGCAAAGAGCTAAAGAATTATTTATTCTGCACATTTGAAAACAAACCTAACCAACTGCTCCATTCCTTTTTCCACCGGTCCCACCTCAATATATTCATGCACGGTATGCGCGCCGCCGCCGTTCGTGACTCCCAACACCGTAGACGGAAGTCCGCGGCTTAACGGAATATTGGCATCCGTCGAACCGGATGTTAATTCCGCTTTGATGCCTTGTTCGCGCAGACATTCCTCGGCGAGTCGAATCAACGGATGAGTCGGCGCGATCTCGCCCGCCGGTCGCGCGCCGATCACTTCAAATTCCATCTTCACGCCTTCCTTGTTCGCCGAGCGGATCATCTGCTCCACTTGCTGAACCAGCGCGCTCAACACCTCCATGCTTTCGGAACGCAAATCCAACTCGAACGTCGCTTCGGACGCCAGCACATTGATTCCGGTCCCGCCGGAAATTTTTCCGATGTTCAATGTGGTGCGCGGCATCGCCGGAACCGATAATGATGCAATCTGCGTGACGAGCTTCGCCGCTTCATGCACTGCCGACGGTTGACCATAATCCGACCACGAATGTCCGCCCGCAGTTTTTGCAACAACCCGATAACGCCTCACGCCGATGGCGCGATGATAGATGTGTCCGAGCGACATGCCTTCGATCACCAGATAGGCTTTCACATTTTCACCAAATTTGTCTACGACCGCTTTCATGCCGCACAAATCGCCGAGTCCTTCCTCACAGGCATTGGCGACGAACCAAACATCATTTTTCAATTCAATCTTGCGTTCACGCAGCATCCATATTAATCCGAATAATGCCGCCACACCTATCGAGTTATCGCCGATGCCCGGACCGTAAATTCGTTCATCATCGCGCGTCACATGCAGACTCGTTTCAGATGGAAAGACCGTGTCCATGTGTGCGCTGACGATCAACGGCTTTGAATTCTTTTTACCAGCCAACCGCGCGTAAACATTATTCACCGAATCTATCGCGACATCTTTCAATTTCTCTTTGATGAATAGATCGCGTACAAATTCCGCGCGTTGTTTCTCATCGAAAGTCGGTGCAGCGATCTGCTGAATTTGAATTGCAAGGTCAAGCAATTGCTCGATAAAATTTGTCATGGCTGCCTCTTACCATTCACTATTCTCTATTTACTTTTTGCGTTTTGCTATTTATACCTTCCTCACCAAATCTTTCAACACGTTCAAACGCGCCTCCGCCAAACCGGGCAACACATCCAACGGATAGAACGCGCCGCTTCCTTCGATCTTCAATGAAGCCGAAACATTTCCATATAACGCGGCTTGCAATGGATCATAATCTTTTTTATATCCTGCAAGAAATCCGCCGCAAAAAGAATCTCCAACACCGGTCAAGTCTGCCATACGGGATGAATAGGCGGGCACTTCCCATTTATGTTTGCCTTTCACATCATATACCATTTGTCCGCGTACGCCGCGCTTCACCACGATGATCTCGCACCCGTAATCGCCCAGCGCCGCAGCCATTTCCCACAGGTCATTCGTCTCGCCCCAAAAGAGTGCGCGCAATTCTTCTTCGGACGGAAGAAAAGCTGTCAGCCCCGAAAGAATGACGCGCAGTTCCTTATAAAACGACGGGCTCATATATCCCGGCGAAGGATCGAGCGTAATCGTATTGACCGAGGATGCTTTGAAGACGTGCGCCAATTGATTGTGACTCATAAAATCGAGCGGACAAAGATGAACCGCACTGGTTTCAAGATAGTCGCGCGGAATCTCAACCGGAAGCGGCGCAAGCAGATCAGGCTTCTTCGCGTCTTTCTGGATTTCGGGCGGACTCTGATATCCGAGCAGACTCTTCGGAAAAGGTAGTTCGCGCCGCGCAAATTGCAAAACAGGATTACTGCGTGTCACCGAAAATTTTTCGTCGTATGCGATGAAACTGCGCAGGTCAATGCTTTGCGGCAAAATGCAGACACCTTGAATATCCATGCCGCGCGCTTCCAAATCTTTCAACCATGTGCGCGGATAATCTTCGCCGATGCGTGCTAGCAATCCGATTTCTTTTTCCCACACCATCAATCCGCCGGCCGCGTAAAGTGCATTGCCGCCGGGGTTATCCAACAGCGGCTGACCAGTAGCGGGCAAAATAAATTCGCGCGTGATGCGTCCGACAATAGCAAAAGTTGAATGCATTTTTCAAAATAAAGGACACCAAGTTTTTTTCTTTGTGTCCTCGTGTTTAAAAAGTTTTTATGGCAAAAAGACTTTCGATCCCGCTTCGGCTTGTGCAGGATTGAAGGGCAAAAGGAATGTAAAGTTACTGCCCTTGCCTTCCATGCTTTCCGCCCAAATGCGTCCGCCATGCAGTTCGATCATCACCTTCGCAACGGAGAGTCCCAGCCCCATGCCGCCATGCCGACGCGTCAAATGAGATTCCACTTGAAAGAAACGATCGAAGATGCGCGGCAAATCTTTGGCTGGAATTCCAACGCCATCATCAATCACGGAAACTTTCACATAACCCGGCACGAGTTCGCCGGTCACAAAAACATGGCCGCCATCGTCCGTGAACATAATGGCATTCTTGACGAGGTTGCTTAAAGCAATCGCAATCTTGCCGCCGTCGACTTCGACCAATAGATCATCGCGGCTCGGATTAGCTTTCAAAGTAATATTCCGCTGGGATGCCATATCGGAAAAAGAAGCGGCCACCTCCTCGATGACGCGCGCGATCGAAACGGAACGCTGACGAATGCGGGCCGCGCCGCTTTGAAAATTATCCACGCTGGAAAGACTCTCGATAATCTCCTTTAGCCTCGAGGCATTCTTGATGATAAGATCAATCTGCTCATGGTATTCCTCGCCAACCAACTCGCGCAAGAATGTCGCGTGGCCGAGGATTAAGCCGAGCGGCGTGCGCAGTTCATGTGATGTGATGGCAATAAAATCGTTCTTGAGTCTATCAAGATCAGCAATTTCAGAGGCGCTGGCTTCGATGCGGCGTTGTAGATCGGCGTTGTGGATCGCCAGCGCGGCCGGAGCGCCAAGCGTCTCTAGAATTGTGATGTCATCCTCGGTATAATGGACATCACCTATTTTATTGACGACTTCGAGCACTCCCAACGGTCGGCCTTTGACCATCAGCGGAACAGCTAAGATGGAACGCGTTTCAAATGCCGCAGCGAAATCCAATGCGCTGAAATGTTTGGGGTCCGCTTTGGAATCCGGGACGTGAAGCGGTCTCGCATCACGATAAACTGCGCCGGCCGCGCTTCCTTTCAATGGGACGCTCGCACCGCGCAACGCGTCCTGATAATGCCACGGCACGGCGACAAATTCCAGTTCGTTGCGAACGTCGTCATATTCTAGAATGTATGCGGCTTCGCTATTCGTGAGCGCACAGGCTTCGGAGATGACGGATTTAAGAAACGGATCGAGATCAAGCGCAGTGCTGAGGTTGCGCGTGACTTCGAGAAGTCGTTCGAGGCGAATCATTCGTTCGCTATCCATAGATAATAAGATTATACTTCGCAATAAATAATTTATAAGGAGACAATGTATGGCAAACCAAAAAGTACGCGTCGCGCTCATCGGTATTGGTAATTGCGCTTCGTCATTGGTGCAGGGAGTGCAGTTCTATAAGGATACGCCCGATGATGCCACGGTGCCGGGATTGATGCACGTGAATCTCGGAGGCTATCATATTCGCGATATCGAATTCACGCTGGGGATTGACATCAATATTACCAAAGTAGAGGAAGACCTCTCCGATGCAATCTTCGCCGAGCCGAATAATACCTATAAGTTTTGCAATGTGCCGAAGATGAACGTGCCGGTCGTGCGCGGTATGACTCATGACGGTCTCGGCAAATATCTATCAGAAGTTATTGAGAAAGCGCCTGGTCCAACCGCGGACATCGCTGGCTTACTAAAAGAAACTAAAACGGATGTCGTCGTTAACTTCCTACCGGTTGGGTCGGAAGAAGCCACTAAATGGTATGTGGAACAAATCATTTCGGCGGGATGCGCATTCGTCAACGGAATCCCGGTGTTCATCGCTTCACAAAAATATTGGGGTGACCGCTTCCGCGAAGCCAAACTGCCGGTGCTCGGCGATGACATCAAATCCCAAGTCGGCGCGACGATTCTGCATCGCGTGCTCACCACGCTGTTTGTGGATCGCGGCGTCCGCATTGACCGAACCTATCAACTTAACTTCGGTGGCAACACGGATTTCCTTAACATGCTCGAGCGCGAACGACTCGAATCAAAAAAGATTTCAAAGACCGGCGCAGTCACCAGCATGATTCCTTACGACATCGGCAAGAACAATGTTCATGTGGGTCCGTCAGATTATGTGCCGTGGCTAACCGATCGCAAGTTCTGCTACATCAAAATGGAAGGCACCACCTTCGGCGAAGTGCCGCTTAACCTTGAAGCGAAGCTCGAGGTGTGGGATAGTCCCAATTCGGCGGGCGTGATGATCGATGCGATTCGCTGCGCCAAGATCGCGTTGGATCGCGGCCTCAGCGGACCGATCGTTGGTCCATCTTCCTATTTCTTCAAAACGCCGCCCAAGCAATTCCGCGATAGCATCTGCCGCGATATGGTGGAAGCTTATATCAAAGGCGAAAACAACGAATAATCAATAACTAGATTTAGAAATCAATTAGAGACGTTTGCATTTCACAAACGTCTCTAATTTTTTCGGGTAGAATTCAAAACATGATTCAACAAAAACATTCGCTTCTTTCTTTTTTCATTCTGGCTACCGTTTTATTAAGCTCCTGCCAGCCTCAAGCTCCGACCACTGATCCGGATGCGGCGATGACGCAGGCCGTGCAAACTGCAATTGCATCCATTCAACAAACCAAAACCGCGTCCACTCCAATTTCAACAAATACCAATATTCCCATCCCCACTGTCCCGCAGACTCCGCCCGCTTTGCCTTCAACCTTCACAACGACCGCGCTCAATCCACTTGATACACCTCACACCTATATCAATGATGAATGCCAGTATCTTAAGAATAAATGGTCTTCGACCAATGCCGCGCCGGGCACAATTGTGGTCACGATTATGTTCCACTCCATCACAAAAGGAACAGTGACCGATCCGAATCAAATCAGCGTTCATGACTTTACCCAGTTGATGAACACTTTGCACAATCAGAACTTTACCGCCATCAGTATGCAACAAATGATGGGCTTCATGTATAACAACGCTAAGATTCCTGCGCGTTCTGTTTTGCTAATTCAAGATGACCGCAAGACCGCCCAAAACTTTACCGACCACTTTCTGCCCTATTATAAACAGTGGGGTTGGCCGGTAACCAATGGCTGGATCAGTGCATTCGGCGGAACGGATCCGGTTTTGGCAGAAAATGTTGCGCTTGCCAAACAAGGATGGATCAGCTATCAAGCGCATGGCGCCACATCGCCTCATGTTCCTATTGATTCGACTTGGACGGACGATATGATTATGCATGACCTCCAAGGCTCAATGAATGTTATCCAGCAATACTTTGGAAAAGCACCCATCGCTTACATTTGGCCCGGTGGAGGGTTCAGTCCACATGCGGTACAGTTATCTCGCCTGGTTGGATACAAACTTGGATTCACGATCAATCCGCGCGGACCGGTAATGTTCAACTGGGTGCCGCTTGCTGATCAAGTTGATCCACAGCGCCCGCTTCTCATCCCTGAAGGCCCCGCCAGCGATCCGTTGATGACTCTGCCGCGCACTTGGGATGTCGACGCGCAACAACACCTGGGTACATTCACTGCAATCGGAGCTGCGGCCGCGGCGTATGCTCAACAAAACAAAGCGGTCGAGATGCAATACTATAACATTGTCTGCGCGCCGAAAGACGGGCCAATGCCATGACCGATTGTATATTCTGCAAAATTGTAAATAATGAAATCAAAGCAGCCATTGTTTACCGTGATGAACAAGTGACGGCGTTCCGCGACATTCATCCGGTCGCGCCGACCCATATTTTGATCATCCCGAACAAACACATTGACTCAGTCAACCAATTACAGGTTGAAGATGAGCCATTGATCGGTCATATGTTCATGGTGGGACGTCAGATCGCGGCGGAGCAAAATATTCACCAAGGCGGTTATCGCATCATCATCAACACCGGCGCTCATGGCGGACAAACCGTATTTCATATACACTTGCATCTCATCGGCGGGCAAAGGATGAAACACCCGATCGGTTAATCAATAAACGGGACATCCGATCGGATGTCCCGTTTGATTTATCTTTTTAACAATCCACTTTCTTTAAGCTTGCTTGCCGGCCGCCGCAGACGAAGTCCGTACCAGCCAAGTCCGAGGCCGGCAAGTAAAAGAAGGCCGCCAAAGATTCCGAGAAGCGGCGATGTGCTTGTATTATTTCCCGGTTGGGCAATGGTGGTGTTTTTGGATTGCGCGCCGAAATCAATGTACGCGCTGTCACCGGCATTGACCTGCAAAGTGTAATTCAAAGTCATGGTCGGGTTGTAATCATCCGGGATGGCCGCGCTGATGTTATAGTCGCCTTCGGGTAGATCAACAAAACAAATGGGATCCGTTCCGGCTAAAGTGGGAAGCGTTTTGGAATACTTTCCGCTCTTTTCGGTCACGCTGATCGCACCGCCTGGAATCATTGGCTCCGTGGTCTCATGGATTCCATTGCCATTAAGATCGTTGAAAAGTGAAACGCAAATTTGCGTCGTCCCATTAAAAGGCGTGGGAGTGATCGTAGGAGGCAAAGGCGTGGGCGACGGACCGAGCGTCGGCGTGGGATTACTGGATGCACCAATTCCCAATAGAATTTGTTGACCAAGACTCAACGTGCAATTGGCGTCCAGCTTCGTGTTAAGCTGACGCAGTTGAGTATCGCTAATACTATAGAGATATTCAATTCGAAGACAGGTATCGTTAGGCTGAACTATATAATAAATGTTCCCATTCGGATTGGGCGTGTTGGTGGCATATTGAATGACTTGAGAAGCAGGCGCGGCTTGCGCGGGAAGTGATAATACAAAAACCAAGAGAGCAATGAAGATGCTCGCAATAATTATGAGTCGAAGTTTCATTATCAAAGATTATAACAGAAGAAGAATTATCTTCTTAATTCTTACTTTACAATCACTACTTTCCATATCGCTTGCGGATTTGCGGCAGAAAATATTGATCGAAGAATGCGTCTTCATCGTAATCGGGTTTCCAGCCCCAATCTTTACGGGCCAATGAATCGTCCACATCTTCGGGCCACGAGTCGACGATGCCTTGCCTCCTCGGATTCGGATCGAATGTGATTTTTTCGCCGGGGAATGCTTTCAGCGCGCGGTCACGGAATTCGCCCGCCGTCAGCGCAAACGCCGCAACGTTATAAATCATGTGACTTAGATTTTGACGCGGCGCGTCGGTCAACATCAACAAAGATTTAATCGCGTCCGGCATAGCCATGAATGAAATCTTCGTATCTTCGCGCACGAAACACGCATACGGTTTTCCTTGCGCAGCGGCATGAAGCATCTCGGGACCATAATCGCTCGTCCCGCCGCTGGGAAGCGTAAAAGCGGAGATCAAGCCAGGGAAACGGAGAGCGCGAAAATCCAGCATGACCGGCGGGTTTGAATCTAAATGGCGCTGACCATAATAACGGCTGTAATACATCCCCAGTTTTTCACAATAAAGTTTGTTGCATCCATACATCGTGTGCGGTGCGTTGTATTCATCCTCTTTCACTTGTCCCGCAGATTTTTTAACATCGAGGCTTGACATTCCAAAAGCCGCGATGGAACTTGGAAATAAAAATTTGACGGGTTTATTATATTTTTCCGAACGATACGCTGCCAACATCAGCAGCTGCATCGTTCCCTCCACGTTGATACGATGCGCTTCTTCTGTTGCCACTTCGGCTTTGGATGAAAGCGAAGCCGCTAAATGAAAAATTATATCGAAGTCATAATCGTAAAAAGTTTTGATCTTGTAAACCAAATCCCCTTGCACGTGTTCTGCCGATAAATTCTTGATCGCCTCAGGCAAAGGCATCATATCTGCTGTTACAATTTTATAATCACCGCGCTTCGATAATTCCTGCACCAATGCTTGACCAATTTCACCGCAAGCTCCAGTCACAAGCACAGTTTTATGAGTCATCGTTAGCTCCTTGTATGCTAGAATGGGAACGCTGTTTTATTGTACAACAGCTTGTGAGTTTGTCCATGACTCGACGCCTAATTATTTTTTTGCTTGCCTTGACTTTAACCGGTTGTGTTACTTTGCCAGATACTCCGCTGCCAATAGATTCAACAGCGACGATTGTGCCGCTGCCTCCTTCGCCGACCATTGTTTGGTTCCCGCCATCAGCCACTCCTTCACCTCAAGCATTAGCGACTCAAATTTCCACGCCTGAACAAAAACCCGGCATCGGCGATATCACCCTCACCGACGATTTTTCTTCGCCCGATTTATGGAATATCGCTTCATCGAATGAAGGCAGCGCGGCGATCAACGATAACCATCTTACACTAGCGGTTGGACCCGGCGTTTATATCATCAGGTTGCGCAAAGAATTAATCCTGACCGATTTCTACGCCGAACTGACCGCGGATCCAAGCCTGTGCAAAGGACAGGATGAATATGGTCTTCTCGTGCGCGCTTCAGCAGTCGCGTATTATCGTCTTTCATTGATCTGCAACGGCACGCTTCGGCTGGACCGCGTCAGCACTAATTCGCATCAAATTCTTCAATCCCCGATACTCAGCGGCGATGTTCCAACCGGCGCACCCGGAGAAGTACGGATGGGCGTATGGGCTTTCGGTTCGGATTTGCGATTCTTTCTCAACGGCCGCTATCAGTTCAGCGTGAACGATAAAAATTATTCAATCGGAACGATCGGCGTCTTCGCTCACTCAGTAGCGGACACGCCTGTCGCGGTTACATTTTCTGATTTAACAGTTTATGATGTAAACTATTCACCACCGACAAAAACGCCGCATCCTTAACAAATGGATTTTCCCCAATAACATATGCCCAATAAACTCAACGATCTCGAACCAAAGACATGGCTAAAATTCCAAAAATCATGGTTTATCCATAATCCTCCGCCGCGCCGAAAAGGCGTGCTCGTTCATCCCGCCAAATTTCCAGAGACGATGGCGCAGGAATTCATTGAGTTCTTCACCAAAAAGGGAGAAACAGTTTTGGATCCGATGGCGGGCACCGGGTCAACGCTGGTTGCGGCTCTGCGCGCCGGACGGAATTCTTATGGCATCGAATTGAATCCAAAATATGCAAAGATCGCAAAACAAATTATCGAAGATGAACGAACTGGTTTAGGAAAATCTGTCAACAATTTAAAATCTGAAATCATCAAAGGCGATGCGGCAAAGGCTGTGGACTTCAAACTGCCAGCGATCAACTACGTTTTCACTTCGCCA
>JBAUMB010000141.1:0-12069 GCA_049578465.1 Anaerolineales bacterium | reverse complement strand
TAATTATCTCGGAAGCCATATTTTTCAACAATAGAAAGAATTAACTCTTTATCGCTGGGCTTGATCTCGATGATCTCAAAACCTGTGTCGAAATGACTGGGATCAATATCCGGTTCGCACCAAATGCTCTTTACTGTGAAGTTGATATAAGGACCTTTGCCCACATCATCGGTAACTTCCAATTTAAGACGCCGCGTCACATCGACGGGATACAGCTCCTCGCTAAGAAGCATGAAGCCGCTCTCGGTGATGTCCACTAAATAGCCGAGAAGTTTTTGAACGTTCTCGTCGTAGACTCGCCCGTAGTAAAGAAGATGGCGGCGTTTGTTTTTTCGTCTCTCTTCCATATAATTTCTCTGTATTGATCAAGTATACGCCGTATGATTGCGTTGTGCAATCTCACATCTTGATATTTCTTGGAAACCTATCAGATGGATTGACTTTCTTTAACGCGCAAGGCTTCAGTGTTACGGAAATATTTGATGAACTTCATGGCGAAATCATCGCGCCCAACCAACAGATCGCTTGCGCGGATAGTCATTCCTAGTTTGATCGGGTCAGTGATTGAACAAGTGGCGCCGGCTTGAATTGCCATTGCCAAAAATGTTTGATTGACCGTCAGGCGATCTGGCAATCCAAATGAGACATTGCTGGCGCCCAGATTAATATTGACTCCAAATTCCTTGCGAATCAATTCGATGGTTTGAAGCGTGATCAGCGCGGCTTTGCTATCCGAGCCGACGGTCATCACTAGCGGATCAATGATCACATCTTCAGCCGGGATTCCGATTTGCGCAGCGCGCTCCAGAATTTTTTCCGCAACTGCGAGGCGTTCTTCCGCGGTCTTTGGAATGCCATTATCGCCGATCGTTAAACCGATGACGGCCGCGCCGCGTTCTTTTGCCAACGGCAGAACAGAATTAAGCCGTTTCTCTTCGCCGCTGACGGAATTGATCAGTGGCTTACCGGGCGCGGCTTTTAATCCGGCAGCAAGCACAGCCGGATTTGCCGAGTCCAGACAAAGCGGAACATCAACAACCGCAGCTACTGCTTCAACCACTTTTGCAATGGCCGCGACTTCATCGAAGTCTGGGAGTCCAACGTTGATATCCAATACATCCGCGCCCCACACAACCTGTCGTTTCGCGAGCTGGCAGACAAAATCAAAATTGCCTTCACGCAGAGCCGCGGCGAGTTTTTTACTCCCCGTCGGGTTGATTTTTTCCCCGATCATCACAAAAGGTTTATCAATCCCAATCGTTACGTCTTTCTTTGCACTCTTTAAAATTGTGTGCATCCTGCCTCCTCGGAACATGCGTTATTCAATTTATTATTTCTGTTCGTCTCGTAAGAATCGCAATGCGGTTTCGGTGAGAATCGCTGTCCCGATGGGCAAAGCGCGTTCATCAAGATCGAGCCGCGGGTGATGCAGGAAGCGTTCATCGCCTTCGATGCGCGTGCCGAGTAAAAACATTGCGCCGGGCGCGATTTCCGTGAATGATCCAAAATCTTCGGCGCCCAATCCCTTTGGCATCGGTGTGACATGTTCTTTGCCGAGCAGATCAACAGCCGCTGATTCGATCCGCTTTGATACTTCGGAATGATTTATCATTGGCGGGGAACCAATCTGGAATTTTAATTCATAGCCGCCACCAAGGGTGTTTGCCAATTCGAATGCGTGTTTAATCTCATCGTGAATCTGGCTTTGAACTTTTTTCTCGGTATATCGTAATGTGCCGGTTATATCCATGTGCGCAGGGATGACGTTTTGGGTGAAGCCGCCGTTCAATGTGCCGATGCTGACAACGGCCGGATCGAACGGATCCAAACGGCGCGACACGATGGCGTTCAATGCGATGATCACATGCGCCGCAATATAAAATGGGTCAACCGTATGATGCGGCATTGCGCCGTGACCGCCTCGTCCCAAAATCCGTCCGTACCATGAATCGACTCCGCCTGATGACGGTCCGTCGCTGATGTGAATGTCGCCGACCGGCGCAGCCGGGTCAACATGCAAAGCAATCACCATGTTCACGCCCTGCATGGCGCCATCTTGGATCATACGCGGCGCACCACTGATTCCTTCTTCGTCGCCAATTTCTTCGGACGGCTGAAACAAGAATCGAACTTTACCCGGAAATTTTTCTTGGGCAAGTAAAGTTGCCGCACCCAATGCCATTGCAGTGTGCGAGTCATGTCCACAGGCGTGCATCGTTCCGTCGTTTTGAGATTTGTAAGGAACATCATTTGCTTCGAGAATAGGCAGTGCATCCATGTCGGCGCGGATGGCGATGCAGGGTCCATGATCATCACCTAAATCCGCGACCACGCCCGTTCGCCCGACATTGCGGCGGACTTTGTATCCGAGTTTTTCCAACTCGTCTGCAACTTTGGCTGAAGTGCGGAATTCCTTGAATCCTAATTCGGGATGTATATGAAAGTCACGCCGCCATTCAACGATTTCTTCCTGGATGTGATAAGATTCTTTAAGCATTTTTACCTCTCAGATCGGTGAGGCCCTTTATGCATTTGGTCATTTGCCCGCCGATTCCTCCGCTTCTCAACAGGAGTAAGGATTATTCGACGCCCATCAATTCCTTTGCAACGCGAACCGCGCCGACGGCGTCTTCTGAATATCCATCCGCTTTAATGGATTTGACCCAGTCGCGCGTGATGGGTGCGCCGCCGACCATGACTTTGAATCGGCCGCGTAATCCTTCCTTTTCAAGTTCCTGAATTACCTCTTTTTGCTTGACCATTGTTGTGGTCAATAAAGCGCTCATGCCGATAATATCTGCGTTCACTTCTATTGCCTTGCCTATGATCTTATCCGGCGAAGCATCCACACCCAGATCGAAAACCTCAAAGCCGGATGAGCCCAACATGGTTCCAACCAATGTTTTGCCGATCTCGTGAATATCTCCTTCGACGGTGGCAAGCACGACCCTGCCGAGCATTCTGCGTTCCGTGCCTTGTTTTTTTAATTCCGGGTTGAGCACTGCGACGGCGGCTTTCATCGCTTCGCCGGCCATTACCAATTCAGGCAGGAAAGCATCACCGCGCCCGAACGCGTCGCCGACGGTATTGACGCCGATCACAAAACCATCTGTGATGGCTTGCAGCGGCGGAATACCCACAACGATGGATTCCTTCGCCAATTCAGTCGAGGCGTCCGAGTCGCCATCAATGATGCTCTGTGCCATTTTTTGGAAAAGTTCTTCATGCATAGAATTGTTTCTCCTTAAGAATTCGATACGAGAGCATTCTTTTTACTTGCACCATATGCGCTTCTTCGCGCACTCCAATTATAAATTATATATAGCCGCGCCGATAGTAGAGAACAGCATGACGATTGTCATGTGTGTCACTTGCGTTCATAAAAGACGAGCAGAGTGCTTCCGTATTTGCGTTGATCGAATTCTAAAAGGTTATTCAAATCCAACGGCTTATATTCTTTTGGATGGATTTGAGCAATCGCCCAGCCGTCTCCTTCCAGCCATTCCAAATTGGAATCTAATTCTGTCAAAGCCTTCGACCACATTTCCTGATATTGCGGAGGCGCGATATAAATATAATGAAATGCGCGATCGGGATGTGCTACCATTAGAGAAAACGCATCGGCGCGTTTCGCTTCGGCGCGGGATGTAAGCCGGGTGGCCGTTAAATTTAGTTTGATCGTATCAACAGGAACGCGATTCAAATCGGTGAAGCGGCAAAATGTCGCACCGCGGCTGAGCGCTTCGATTCCAACCGCGCCAGTCCCGGCGAAAACATCCCACCAATTTGAATCGATCACATCCACGCTGATGATGTTGAATAAAGATTCCTTGACCCGATCCGTAATGGGTCGCGTTGTATCGCCGGGTACGGATTTCAGGATGCGGCCCTTTGCGCTCCCCGAAATGACTCGCAGACTCATTTTGCCGCCATAATATTTCCATGTGGTGCGATGACCGGCACAACACAGCCAGTACTCAAAATTAATTTTCGCCCGCTGGTTTGCTGAATTGCATCTTCTCTTTCTTTTCGCACAGCTAGGGCTGTTTTATAAACAAGCGTTTCGCGGCTCAAGCCTCCGCAAACCGTACCCCGATAAATTTTCTGCGCTTCTGCCAGTGATGGCGGAGTTTCGCGGTCATGCCAGTTGATGATTTGCACTGGGTATTTTGATACTTGTTCAAAATAAATATCCGCGCCGTGAATGTGCAGCATGTTGCACCATAATCCTTGTGCCGAATTTAAAATTTGCAAATCAAGGCTTTGACTGAATTGTTTGAATTCATCTTCATTCAGTAAAGTTGCTTGCGCCTGCTGAACGGCATAAAAGATCCCGTCGATGCCGGTTTCAAGCGCAGCTTCGACAAAGCGTAGAGTTGTCAGCGCGATGGTTTGCAATCCCTGCATCACTGCGTCTGGGTGTTTTCGCAAATGAACTAACAACGTATCTTGACCTGCAAGATTCTTTGCTTGTGCTAATGGATTGAAAATCGTTTGAAGCATCGGTGTGTTCGGACCGAGTCCCGCGCGGATTTGACGGAGGCAGGCTAATTGATCCGCGAGATGCGTGGCAGTTGGATCAAGCAAAGGCAATCGTTCCCAATCTTGCGGTTGTGAAATCACATGCTTTGTATATTGACGCGTGCCTTCGGGATTGCCGCGCCATTCGTCTTCTGCGCCCCAATCGCGAATACAAAACGATGATGCTGGCGTAACTTTGACGAGATCGAAATCATATTCGCGTTGAAACGCGATCTGCGCGGCGGCAAGCGTTTCAGGCAATTGATCGTCAACTGGAAAATGCCGCCAGAGGGCGACCGGTGTTTGATCGGGGATTTCGCCTGCAAGGCAGGCTTGGATTCGTTCGCGGTGAGTCGTCATGGCACCTTCTTGATTACACAAAATGTCGCGCCCGCGCGCCCAACACTTAATATGATGGGATCGCCGTGAAAGTCATGCTGGTCCTCATTGGTACGCGTATTGACTAAAATAAAATCGCCGGGCTTGATTTGATTTAGCGCGCCGCGCTCGTCCAATATTTTCACATTGCTTGCGGCATAAGGCGCGGCCACTTCGGGTTCGCGATGAACATAAAGATTGACTGGTTGCGTTTCGAGTTGATTGAATTCCTCGACGGCCTGCTTATAACAAGTCAGCCAATAATCTGTTTCATAATGGCGGAAGACTCCTCTGGTTCCGCCGACCAAAGAATTGTAATACGTATATTCGTACGGATGCAATTGAATAATGCTATAAATGCCAGGCGCGAGCAGAACAATAATTAGCACTGCGTTGACCCAAGTTTTTTTAATCTTTTCAAAGAACAAATCGAATGTGAATCCGGCGATGATAAAGATCGGCGGGAGGATAAAGAGAAAATGCCGCATCCCATCGAAGTCCGGCGGGTTCCACAAAATGGCATAAGCAATCGGAATCAAAAACCAAGCGAAGATCAACGCGACTTGTATCAGCTTTCGGAAATCATTTTTTAATTTAAAATATGCGGCAAAAAAACCAATGGCGAACAAGGGCCAGACGGGTTCCGTAAGAGTAAAGAACAGATAAAAAGGAATATAGCCAACAGGCAGATCGTATGCGCGATAGACTTGATTTGCGAAAAGCACTTGCAAGCCGGTCGGGTTATCGGACATGAATTGAAATACTTGGACGAATCGAAATGGGCTTTCCCATAAATAAGGCCATGTAGCAAGCATGATTAAGATCGCCAAGGACGCGTAAATAAATATCCATAAAAAGGTTTGGAGCCTAGGGCGGTGAGTCAAGAAATAGATAACGACCAATACTCCTGCTAATGGACCTAGCACGCGAACGGATGTGGCAATTCCTAAAATAAACGCCGGAAGCAGAATCTGTAAGAATGATTTGAGCGCAGGCTGTTCTTTTGATTCGGTTAACTGATCCACCATTTGAAAGCCAAGATAAACAGAGCCGGTTAGGAATACAAGGAACGGCGGATCTTTCGGATTGATGAAAGCGTGTCCCCATAACAGCGGTTGAAATGTGAATAGCGCGGACGCGGCGAACGCGGCCCACGGCCTCATCAACCGTTCGCAGATTTTGTAAATGAAATAAACGCCGATCAGAAAGGTTAGGAAATTAATGAGATGCCATGCATCGTCGGTGTTGACGTGGAATTTTTCAATGAGATAAACCGGCTCGCGCGCTAAAAGCAAATAAGCCGGTCCGCGATTTTTGTGGTCGCTGGCGCTGGGGCCGTACGAATTGTTGAGGTCGAAATGTCCGCTAAACCAGTTGGCGGGATTGTAGGCGTAACCCAACGCGTCTGCATATTTGTAAAAGAGAGGTTCATCCCATGTGAAGCCATAATCGCGGAAGATGAAGATACCGGCAAGCAGGCTGATAAGCAGTAATAAGATGATGGGAAAATTGCGATTGGTTTTAATAGTATTCATGGGTAAATATTTTTACGGTGTATTAATAGTCCGAAAGCCATCTTGCAAGGTTAAGCCGCGCAACTCGACGTTATCTCGATGTTTTGGTATGCACGGAAAAGCTTCATAATCGCACAGTCCGAGTTTTTGAGCGCAATAAAAAGTAGAATTATCGATAGGGCAGGGCAGAACATTGGAAGGGTAATAATCAGCCGGAAGCAATGCGCGTTGCGAGAGTGTACTTAAATTCGTTGTTGTGGTTAAAATAAATAATTGAAACAAAAGCGCAAAAATGATGAGCGGAAAAGAAAAGATCGAGGAGCTGTTTCCTATCGAGGTATTGAAGCTGAGAATCATCAATGTGCTGGCAAGAATAGTAGATGCGAGAAGGTAAGCATATCCAAAGCGAAGAATTGGCGCCGTGAAAAGCCAAAAGAAAACGCCAATGTAATTGATTAGGAATGCAATAATATAGCCATTTGCAAGTTTCCGGGTTGCTCTGCTGAAAATGTAAGCAAAAAGTCCCATTGGCGAGACGAGAGCAAGCAAGAATAAAATCTTTTGGCTTCTGGCGAGTTGATGGAACCAAAGCGGCAGCCACTGAACTGTTGACATTCCAACATATTCTTTCGTGTTGACGGGAAATCTATTAAACCATAATAATCCATCGCGGGTTTGTATTGCGGCGTTCAGCGGATATTTCCAGTCGAATGAAAAGAGGTTAATTTGCGGGATTGGAAAAATCAAATAACCGGAAAGGACAATATTGCGCATGAACCATGGCAAAAGAATAAAAAATGCAGTCCCCACAAGAATCACACTGCGGCGCCAATCCTTGTTCCAGATTTGCTGAGTCAGTATTAACAAAACCAATCCAAAGAAGGGTAATGTTGAGAGTTTGACTGTGACGGTAAAGATGGAGAGGGTAAATATGACAATAGAATAAAGATCAAAGTCGAATCCCCGTTTTTCAACTTTCTCGAGGATTAATACGGTGATTACCCAAGTCAATAAAACTGGCGGAAGGTCGGTACCCGGCGAGGAAAGGTCGGAAGCGTAAAGGTAAAGAGGTAGAAAAAATAAAATTACTTTTACAATGTTGGAAATAGTAACTTGCTTTTGGATTAGACCTTGAAAGCCTTCTCCAAAATAAATCATTGTCACAAGCAGAATAACGCTGTTGGTCAAATGAAAGGAACGCAGCCCCAAAAAAGCAAAGCTCAGAGACGCTACAAGTACCAGCCAGGAAGAATTATAAGCAAGGCGATCATGTATATTAACCAAGCCGGGGACGGCGCGATAACTTTCAATCCAGTGGATGGCTTGGGCGTGGTAGAGAGCGGTATCGTAATCGGTTGGCTTGTGCGTAGCGTTTTCCAGAATGGTGTAGGTAACGATGACAAGTAATATCACCACTAAAAAATGATAAGCAGGAATAGAAAAATTTTTCCAGGGTCGAGTCGCGATGGCGATTAATACGCCGCCAAGCAAAATCAGAATCGCGGCCCCGCCTCCGAGAGGCATAATGAGGGATAGAAAGGATGCAAACGTGGTCAGAACTGCCGCCCCCATAATTGCTATAATTGGAAACGATAGGGCAATTCCGTCTTGAAGATGAAAGATTTTTTTTAGGAGGATCAACCCGCCAAAACCATATATATAGAATATCGTAAAAGAATAAGCCCAAATCAACAGAGTTGCCAGCATGGTCGATCTCTACTTCTGTACAGATAACCGCCGCGCTTGGCGTTCTTTCGCGGATTCCATTTTGCGCTTCTCATCTTCAGTCTCGGCTTTGATCGGCGGAACGGAGGTGGGTTTGCCTTCATCATCGAGCGCGACATAAACGAGATAGGCGGTGTTAGTATTTGTTCGTTCGCCAGTAATGGGATTTTCCGCCTGCACTTGAACTTCGGCTTCCATCGACGTGCGGCCCGTATAAGTGACCTCAGCAGTCAAGAGCACGAGGTCGCCAATTTTGATTGGATTGCGAAAGACCATCGAGTCAATCGCGACGGTCACCACGCGTCTTTGCGCGTGACGCATACATGCCAGCGCGCCCGCTTCATCTACCAGCTTCATGATCCATCCGCCGTGGACATTGCCGAGAAGGTTGGCGTGTTCAGGATGCATCATTTGTGCGATGTTGATGCGGGAAGCGCGCATTGGTTTGGGAGATTTGGAATCGACCATCTTAATCAAGATCTTGGCGTAGGTCGCCGGAATCTAGTGAGTGCAGACGTTCGGGCTCATCTAACAGAATGTCAATCAGACTATGGGTCAACTCGCTCATCATTGGGGCAAGGGGAACTGTCGCAGGCGGATAAACTTTTTTCGGCGGGGCAGGTGGTTGAAGTCGAGGTTTGAGCGTGAACGTGGCGCGTTTTCTTAAAATGCGCGGATCATTCGTCAAATATCCAACGTAGTGTCCAAGCACGGAATAGACATCCCGCTTTGGTGTTACCCATCCTATCCAATCGCCGTTGCGATTGAAGAGGTGCGGATATTCGAGAAAGGCTTCCGCATCGCCTTTTGATGTGTAGATCGGAATAAGAGCCATAACCTCACCTCGGAATTCAACCTACATCATTATACGTCCAATAACGATTTACGAAGAAGTTCCAAAGCATTACAATTCCTACTGCAATTGCGAGGGTGAAATTCCTGGCTAGGAAATCCGGTGTAATGGATGAAGTGAGATTTAGATTTTGAAAGAAATTTAATAGGGGCGGTTCGCCAAATTTCAGGATGGGAATGCGGATGGCGATACCAGCTACGTTGACTGCAAAGAACATCGCAAGTTGACGCTGTAAAGGACGGGAGCGCGAGTCGGGATAAGTCCAGTAACGATTCCAGATAAAATTGCTGATCACCGCGCAGGTAAATGAAATACTACCGGCATAAACGAGCGGCATATTGAAAAAATGTGCAAGCAAATTTGCAATGCCAAAATCTACCAGCGCACCGAATGCGCCAACGGCCATGAATTTTAGAAATCGGGTTCGTTCTTGCGGATCAGTAAGAATTACAGTCATTTCAATCCCAGTTTTTGTTTGAAATAAGGAATGGTTTTATTAAGACCTGCTTCGAGATCAACCTTTGGCTCCCAGCCGAGAATCGTGCGGGCGCGTGTAATATCTGGTTGACGGCGTTGAGGATCGCGCGTGCTGCGGGCGTCGGCGACAAAGGCGATTCCCGCTTGATTTCCAACCATCTTGTTGATTGTTTCGGCGAATTGCAACAGAGACATTTCAATTGGGTTGCCGATATTGACCGGCATATGTTCTTCCGACATCAGCAAGCGGACAATTCCATCCACCAAATCATCTACATAACAGAATGAACGCGTCTGCGCTCCGTCACCGTAAACGGTAAGCGACTGACCAAGCAGAGCTTGCTTAAGAAGGTTGGGAAGCGCGCGCCCGTCTTCGAGGTCCATGCGCGGACCGTAGGTGTTGAAGATGCGAACGATGCGAGTGTCTACGTTATGCTGACGATGGTATGCCATGGTTAATGATTCCGCGAATCGTTTGGCCTCATCATAAACCGCGCGCGGACCAACCGGGTCGACATTTCCCGCGTATGTTTCAACCTGCGGATGCACAAGCGGATCGCCGTAAATTTCGCTAGTGGAGGCAAGCAGAAAGCGCGCATGGTTGGCTTTGGCAACTCCAAGCGTGTTATGCGTTCCGAGTGCGCCGGCCTTCATCGTTTGTATCGGAAGATTGAAATAGGCATAAGGCGATTGCGGGTTGGGACTGGCGGGCGATGCAAAATGCAAAACCGCATCGATCTTGCCCGGAAAAAAAATATAGTTAGATATATCGTGCTTATAGAATGTAAACTTTTCATTGCCCATCAAATGAGCAATGTTGTCGCGGCTTCCTGTGACAAAATTGTCCATGCCAACGACTTCGTGACCATCTGCTAAGAGACGATCACAGAGATGGGAGCCAAGAAACCCGGCCGCGCCAGTGATCAAAATTCGCATGAATACCTCATATGTTTTGATGTGTCATCACAGAACTGCAATGAGAAGATTCTATTTCCAATCAATGTTGGTGATCAATCCATCGCCTGTGATTTGATAGGATTGTCCACTGCCGCTATCCACCAGCCAAAGATTGCCTTGATAAATCACCGCAAGAAAATCACCGGTTTGTCCTGCGATCGGTTGCGGCGCCCAGGCCGGAGTCTGCGGTTCGAGGCCGGTTGAATCAGATGGAGGAAAAAGCGTGCGGCGATTCGATCCGTCTCGATCCATGACAACGAGCCGATAACGACTCGTTTCGCTCTGATCTGGAAAGATGGCTTGCAAATAAACTACTTGATACGCGCTCTCCTGTCCGTTTTGGCGGACAGGTGAAGCGACCGGCGTTGCGAACATCCCGACTTGTTGGATCATATCCACGGTGAAGTTGTTCAGTAATGAAGCCGCTTTCAAGTCAAAGTAAGGAGATTCTTCATCCGTGATTGGCGCAGGTGCGGGCGCATGATCGACAAGATAAAGCGTCTTTCCGTCGCCGCCAAAACTGATTCCGGGAACCCAAGCCCAATCACTGTGCGTTTGAAGAGGCGTAATGTTAAGCAGGGGAGATGCAAGATAGCCTCCGCCGACATTAACCATCCCGATGCTATCGGGACGCGCGTAGGCGATGCTTCCATCTGGCGAGACGGCGAAGGACATTCCCCACCATCCGTAAACACCGCCACTGCTTGAATCTAAAATCTTTTTCGGTGATCCATTGAGATTGACTTCATAAAGATCATTATTGGCTTGCCAGCCCGGTGCGGTGGTACGCGGCTCAACGGTTGAATAAGCCACGGTACTGCTGCTGTTGGGAAGCCACGCGGCAAAGTGAACAACGTTTTCGGCATTTAAAAATATCTGTGATGATGAGCTTGACTTCGTGCTGATCGCCCATAAAGTGTTGATCTGTTGATCGGCCGGTTTTTTTGATTTGCGCGTGAAGAGCAAATAGTTGCCGTTTGATGAAAGCGCGAGGATGCGTCCATCCAGATCGCCGGTGTTGACCAGCAATGTGCGGTTGGCGGTGGATGTGTCCATGATCCAGGCGTTGCCACCGGCAAGGTACGCAATTTTACCGGGAATGGTCAATGGTGTAAATGAGGATTGCGCGCCGACCATCATAATTTCCGGCAGCGCGTTTTGCAGGATCACGGTCTTGACGATGGTTTTGCTGGTTTCAACTCCATCTTCAAGCACACTGCGATACGTGATTTCCTGCTGCCCATTGACTCCGGCTTGGACTTCGCGCGTCTGCCCATCTGGCAGGGACTCATTACGGATAATTTGTTGTTCAAATGGAATCGTTTCATCTTCGGTATCAAATTCTTCTTTGACGCGCGTGAGCTTGATGGAGTCGCCATTGTTGAGAACCGCGTAAAACGGCGGATCGGATTTATCGAGATCGCCCGGTGTGATTCCGGTTTGTTGAAGTGCTTGAAGAACTGTGCTACCGGCTGGAACGCTGACTTGTTGAGTTTTTCCATCAGCAGTAATCGTGATGCTGATTTGACTATGTCCGGCTTGGGCGAGTTGACAACTCACAAGGATGGAAGCGCAAAATATTGTTACTATATATTTTAAAAATAATCTCCTTGTGAAATTGGAGATTGCTTCGCTTCCTTCGGT
>JBAUMB010000140.1:0-23573 GCA_049578465.1 Anaerolineales bacterium | reverse complement strand
GATCAAAGAGGAAGAAGGCGAGGAATAAACCTTCAGCCATCAGGAAATACTTTTTCTTCGACTTCCACTCCGCGCGTAATTCATCTCTTTGCATCCATCCAAGACTTAGGCCGGCTGCCGCTAAAAGAGCAAACATCACTCCGACAGTTAATCGCGTGACCGGCACGCCGAACGATCCGCTTGCCCAACACAAGAATCCAAACAGAATCAATCCAAACGCGCGCGAAAGCGGATAGCCCTTATCACCGAGTCCGGGCAATGCAAGCCGAACAATCGGATAAGCTAACAGCCCAAGGAGAAAGATAAACAAATACCAGAATATCAAACCAAGAACCGGATAACGATTTTGAATCCAATCGTAATTAAACAACTGCGACCAGGTTCCGCCTGCCTGTTGTTGAGCAAGGCTGGTTGGCGAAAGCATCAGACTCTTGTAACTGCTGGCCTGTTTGGGCGTGAGATGAACGACGTTGCTCAAGTCCACCGCGCCGAGAATCGATTGAACTTGCGCGGCGCTGAAGTCTGGTTGCTTTTGGAAGATCAAAACTTTCGGATGATCGTAAACAGTAAACGCCTCTTCCGCGAACTGATCATTGGCTTGCCAGTTAATCACACCGGGAATATCAAGTGTCGGAAACGATTCATAGACCTGAACCAGTTTGTATCCAAGCTGTCCTTGGAACATACCGGGCGTGGCAACGTTATAGCACCAGATGACATCTTTATCCGCAGGACAGCCGATGAGGGCACGATAATATGCAGTCGTCAATGGATAACGCTCGGGGACGCGCGTGGTCGTTGCCCACTGACGGTTAGACGACATGAAAATGTAATCACCTTGACTCAGTGTGTCGACAAAGCGCGTCAGCTTATCGGCGTTATCATCCCAATAAATTTGCAGATTGAGTCCGCCCTGATAGAGTCCGCCGAAGCCATCATAACTACCTAAACGAAGAGGCAAGCCGTCGTCCCAATCTGATTCATTGATCGGCGCGGCGCCGACCAGCGTTACCACGCCGGTTGTATCCAAGCGCATGGAATACGTCTGCCCGCTAACGAGCGGAACCGGACGATTCAGCGTAAGAAAATAGCCCTTGCCGCGCGGATCGTTAGCCTGTGATGCAAAATCAGAGGTGAACGACGATGTAGCCAGATATTGATCCGGCGTTGCGTTAGGATCGAGGGCGAGATCCAAACTAAAAGTCTGAGCCGAATCGGGATTCGAGTCCGGTATCCAACCCGGCAAAACCGGATTCGACGTGATGATCTGTGGTGAGGCTGATGTCGAAGGTGGTAGGTTCGATGGCAACAACGCTTCGATGTGCGGAAAATAAACTTCCTTCAATGTGCCGCTGGTGTTGGCTGTAAACTGAAAGATATAAGCGGATGAGGCTTGAATCAAACCGCCGGATGGAAACGGCAAAGGCTGTTGATATACATTGCCATCTGAAGTGGTGATATGCAAATTGATGGGACCCGGAACGTTTTGATAAATCCAAGTCGTGGCGGCGACGCGCGTAACGGGTCGAGTGTAAATGCGCGTAAAAGCGTACGCCCAAGCTAAAGTCAAAGCGAGAACCGTAATGCCAATAACAACAGAAGATAAACGGAAGATCAATTTCAACGATTTGCGATCTAACGTTTGCGCCTGATCCCATAAATAAATAACGAACCATCCTGCCATCATGCACAACAACGGATAGATCGGGAGTTGATAACGCATGGTCGGATTGAATGCCATGGATTGCCAGGTGAAGAAAATTGCAGTCCAACCCCAAAGTAAAAGATGACGCAATTCACCTTTGATGATTCTCCAAAGCATGACGAGGAAACCGATCCAAGCCAGGATGCCAAGCGGCAAACCAAGTCCCCAAGTTGTTAAATTATCAAACGAGAAAAGATGCGAGCGCCGCGCCCATTGCAAGGCAAAGGGCACGTCCACATCGCCGCTGGATTGGCCCACCAATTCTTTCATGTTAGCAATCCATGCAGGATTTAAACCCAATCCATGAAAAGCATACGGCATGAAGATGCGGAACGAAAGGATCGAAGCAACCGCGCCACCGACTAGATATAGCGCAGTGATCAACCAGTAATCAGGATTATCTTTTGAATCCTTCTTTTCAAAATAGCGGATGATGAATGCGCCCGGCAAAAGGATCGCCAGCGGAGCCGCGTCAATTTTGGAGGCGGCTGCCATTCCAAGCGAAACGCCAAAGCCAAGGCTAAGAAGAAAAAGAGGGTCTTTGATAAAATTTATAACGTAATTAATAAAATGTCTAATGTAATTCAGAACTCGGGATGCGGGATTTGTTATTTGAGAATCGGAAGTCGCAAGCGCATCCAATTTACGATTCCCGATTCCCGATTCCCTAAGCACGATCTCCACCGCAAAATAAATCGTCACGAAAATAAACAAATTGCCAAAAGTATCCACCGTAAAGAAATGCGATTGTTGAATCTGCAAGACCGCCAGCGCGGAAAATGCCGCGCCCAGCAAAGCGACTCGGCGATTATATAAACGCGCCGCGATCAGATAGATCAATAAAATCGTCAGCAAATCTGCGAACGCAGAAACTTGCCGCCCGACCAGATTCACTTGATCGTAGCCGGTCTGTCCGACCCATTGCGCGATATATTGAACAACGACAATCGGCAAGTCGCCATAAACGAAAAAACTATAACCGCGGTTTTGAGGATTCAACGGCGAACAATACGTATCAAAATATCCGCCCCACTGCGAGCAGTCCGGCATGGCGTTGACATAAGGCTGACGCCATTGCTGGTCTGCGGCTGTCGGCGGTGGACCTAATTGACTCTGCGACTGGCCCACCGGTGCAAGAGCACTCTCCACCATCGTCAGGAAGCGTTCATCGGGGTGAAGATGCTGGTTCTGATCCCAGTTCAAACCGATCACGCGAAAATAAGTTCCGATTCCCAAAACAAGAATCAGGAGAACATCAAAGATCCAATCATATTTTTTATTTGACATCATAGCTTGTAATTTATCATTGAAAACTTAATCCGTAGTGAGAAGTTTATTGCGACGGCACAAAATAAATCCAAAAATCTTTTCCGGGCACTGGCGAATGATGCAAACTCAACACTCCTTGCGGATACAACTGCTTGAGAATGTCAAGCGAATTCTGGTCATTGGCAGTTGGATCTTGTAAATCCGCCTTTACTATGAACAACTTCGTTCCATGCACGGACAACGTGTCAGCCAATTGGTCAGGGGGCTCAGCAAAATCGCGGTTCGGGATTCCGGCAAAAGTTCCCGGCAGGCGCGTATCTACCCAATACGGAAACGGCACGATCCAAACAGTATCCGTCTCACCATAAACCAATCCAAATTCTTTGATCACCGCGCCCATCTCTGATGAGTTCCACGCGCTAAGACGGAACTCCTGATCGAATTGATTGAAGACGAGATCATAACTTTGTGCGGCAGACCAAAATATCAAAACGGCAGTTATGATCAAAGCCAAAATTTTTCGCTTCTTTTCGGACCCGATAGCGGTGATCAGCCCATCGACCGCCAACGCCACGAGAATGAACGCCGGAATCAACGCGCCGCCGGCGCGATTCAATTCTGGATTTTCATCAGGAAAAGCCAGGGCAAGAGACGATGGAAGTTGAAGCAATGGAATCGAGATAAGCAGAAAGAGGTCGAGCCAGTGGCGCTTTTGAAGATAACGCGCAAAGACCAGCACGATCCCAATCAGAAACAACGCGCCCGTCACAATATCCAGCGCGGGCCGATTCGGAACCGAATTGACCCATACGGTGCCATCATTCCAGTTGAACATTTTGAGCGCAACCCAAACGTTAGAAACCAACACTTGATACCAAGGTCCCGGCAGAGGCTGTTCGGTTGTGCTAACGCGCGAGAGTGTACGCGCAAAGAATATATCCGGGTTTGCTAGCGCATATCGCACCAATGGCAGGAAGATATATAAAGAAATAATTCCAATAATGATGAACCACAACCAAGCATCGCGCCGCACGCCTTTGGATTGCGCGTGAATAACAAACAGAAGAATTGCCGCCAGCACGACAACCGGCATCACGCGGAAAGGAGTGTAACCGTGCAATCCGACTCCAAGGAAGATACCAGATAAAATGAAGTCGTTGCGGTTACGCGTACGCAAGCCGCGGATCAGATAATAAAGTGTGGGCGCGGCGAAAAGCGGATAAAGTGGAAAACGCAAGCCAATGCGCGAGATCAGGTTGGGCCAGTAACCCACACCTGTAAAAATCAATGCAAGCAGTCCAACGCGCGAGCCGCCGATTTCCTTGCCGAGCAAATATATGTATGGCAAGGTCAACAGGCCAAATCCAATCGTGTCAATTTTCAAAGTTAGGAAGGTTAGGCCGGTGCCAAAGATCCAATTCATCAGCACCGTCCAATAAAATTGAATAGCTTCGCGCCCGGTGTTGCGCGGAAAGAAAATATGCGTTAGTCCCTGCGTCACATCATACACGTCGAGGAGTTTCTCGGCATGATCGCTGAACGGCTCCGCTGGAGTTTGTTGAATGTGATACACGCGGAAGAAAATGATCACGAGACTGAAAGCCAAAATCAGCAGCGTCCAGCGCGAGATATGGATCTGCCATTCGCGGTGCGATAAGAATTCGCGCGCCTGTTTCCAGAGCGAAGGTTTATTGTTACTGGATAGCCAAAACGACCAAATCAACAAGCCAACTGCAATCAACCAAATAGTAAGATTAGACCAAGTAAATAGATTATCGTTCAGGTTGAACCATGTTGCAAAATACTGTGGGAGGACAAGGTTTGATGTGACTTGGGCGCCCCCTAGAAGAATAAAAGTGGGAATAAACAAAAATAATGCGAGAAGAAAAGGCAGCCAACGTAATGTCAGCGGATCACGGCCGGAAGATGATTCAGCCAGCGGCACCAAACCCCATTCGCCGCGTAAGATTGCCCAGGTTAAAGAAGCGAGCGCAATCAGATAAACTGCGATGCCAGTCGTCGCGGCGGGATTAGGCGGCTCGAACATCCGTTGAGCTAAAAGTGCCAGCCCTAAAGCGATTAAAGATAACCAAGGAAATGGTGTAGAAGGTTGAAGAACAGATGTTTGAACGGCTTCCGTTTCGCTTTCCACGGGAAGCGATTCTGGTATCTCGATCCTGATACTGCGCCCAAATGAAAGTTTGGATTTAAGATAATCGAGCACGGAGGGTTCTTTGGGTTCATTATCGTTCATTGGAAATTTTCCTCGCAACTATAATGACGTTCGCTGTAACACGTTCATCGTTTTTTCGCAATATAAAACGTATAGGTTCCATTTTCTATTGGCGCGGTCGAAGCATATCGGCGCGCAAATTTTTCCGTCAGCCACAAATTCCATCTCGTCGGTGAAATGATCCAGCGTCCCGTCAAGACATGTGCTGCAACCGATGGGACGCCAAAATAATGTCCCCATTCTAACACGCGCAGCGCGGACGGCGAAAAATAATGCCACCAGCGCACCAGTTCAAAGCCAGCATTTTTTAATCGCTTTTCCCAGACATCCGGCATATCGGCATGAACAGTGCGCGTTACTTTTTTGAACCATTCGGTATAACCTTTTCCAAGCACGCGCGAGATCGAAAGATCAGAAAAATAACGTGCGTTGGGCACGCAGAAATAAAACGGCGCGCCCGGCTTTAACACACGCGCGGTGTCGGCAAGCACCGCATCCACGTGCGGAATATGTTCCAACACGGAATTGCTGAATCCACTCGCGAAATAATTCGATGGAAAAGGCGAAAGCGCGCCATCGGCTTCGACCAATCCGCGATAAGCGCCATGAGTCTTGGCTTCGTGAATTGGTCCATGCCAAGGATCGAGACCAACGTCAATTTTTTGTTCAAAGGTCAACGAAGCAAAATGACCATCCCCGCAGCCCACATCATAGACCGGCGCGGGCAAAGGTAAACCCTGATAGAAGGATGATTCGACCGAACGCAGAAGCGCACGGAAATAGGGAAGGTCGCGCATTTGGAGGAAAAGGAAATCTTTCATAGCCGATGAATTATTTTTTCATTAACCTTTCAAATAATTTTTCGTATTCCGCCGCGACAGTTTCCGGATCATATGCTTTCTTAATCAATTCAATATCGCCGCGGAATTTATCCGGTTCATTCAAGACTTCGAGGATGGACTCCGCCAAAGAATTTGAATCACCAATCTTGGATACGCGTCCCATTCCATACATTTGAACCGGCATTCGCACACCGGGCAAAGCGGACGGAACACACGGCACGCCGTTCAGCATCGCTTCGATTTGAACCAAGCCAAAAGCTTCGGTCGAATTGAGCGACGGCACAACCAGCACATCCAAGTTTGGATAAAACGCTGACATTTGAGTCGGATTGAGGTTGCCAAGAAAAGTCCAATGACCGGCAGTTTCGTATTCGCGAATACGCGGCATCAAGCGATCAAAGTAAGCCCGCTCGCCCATCACATTTTGATATTGTCCCGCAAATAAAACTTGTGCGTTCGGATATTTCTTTAAGATAACAGGCAACGCCTCGAGCAGGACCTCGACTCCTTTTTCAGCGGCGAAGCGGGCCGCCATACCGATAACCGGTTTACGGTCGGCGCGATGATGCGCTTCCGCAAAGGATTGGATCGCGTCCTTGTCGGCGGCTGGCAATTCAACTGGCGGAAGAATCGTCTGCAATTTAAATTTATAACGCGAAAGATAGGATGAATGATCGGCATAATCCTGCGTGTACGTCACGATTTGATTCGAAAGAAGCGCGGCCATATTGTTCTGCCACTTGACCACAAGATTGACTAAGCGATTGAACAAGCCGGGCGGCAAAAGCAGATCGCAATGATACGTAAGAACCGCAGGCTTACGGAACAAACGGCCGCGCAATGCAATACCTGGCGCATCGAATTGCGGCAGATGCATTTGCACGACATCATGATCAGCAATCAGTTTTGTCGCCGACCAACCAAAGGTCGGAGCGATGACACCTTTGCTGAGTCGAAACATCACCGGGATGCGGATGATCTTGACTCCGTCCATGTTTTCTTCGCGCGGCAACGAAGGATCATATTGCGTGGTCATCACCGTCACTTGATGTCCGCGCTGGACAAAAGCACGCGCCAACCGTTCCGCGTAAATGGTCAGACCGGAGGTATGAGGACGATAATAAGTGAGAACGGTCAGGATTTTCATAAAGCGCAAGGATTATACCCTACTGAAATTGAGAAAACACCAGTTCAGCCGAAATTTTTCCTCGCAACTTTGTGAATTAAAAGTGTTTATTAATGTGAAGTTGGAAATCAAATCTTTTCGATAAAAGGAGAAATACTTATGCCAGCAAAGAAAGCAGCATCGGCTCCACAAAAGGCCTCGGCTTCCAACGCAGGATGGGCCATGTGGGTGTTTCTGATCGGCGTCATCGTAGCAGGCTTGGCGGGAGCATTTGAGAGCACCAGTTTCGTTCAATCCCTCTTACCATATCTGGGATGGTTAATAATGTTGGCCGGAATCCTTTCGGGAATCTTCTTCCTTGACTCGGGCGACGTTGTGAACTTCGCGATCCGCTTCATCCTGTTATATTATGTTGCAAAAGCCCTGGATACAATTCCTACCGTTGGGCCATATTTCTCAGGCTTCTTCGAAGGCATATTTACATTCCTTATGCCGGTCGGCCTGACGCTGCTGGTCATCTACTTCTGGAAGAGGTACTTCGCAAACATGATGTAGCACACGCATCAACCAAGAACCGCTGAAGTTTCGGCGGTTCTTCAATTAAAACAAATTCTTATTTTCTTTCACCCAATTAAACAATCGTTCAATCCCATCTTTCAAGCCAATCTTCGGCTCCCAACCTAATTCATTCTTGGCTTTGCTGAAGTCTGCATAGAAAACGCGTTGATCGCCGGGACGCCAATCGGCACGTGCGACTTCGATTTTCTTTCCCAATAATTTTTCAAGCATCGGACCAAACTCCGCCCAGACCGCCAGCACATTACTTGGTCCGCCGCCCATGTTATAAACTCGACCTTTGGCGATCTCGATCTTCTCAATCGCGGCATCGTATGCGTTGAGCAAATCATCCACGTGCAAAACATCGCGCACCTGCTTGCCATCGCCGTAAATTGTAATTTGTTTTCCAGTCACCGCGGCAATCGTCATCCACGCCAGCCAGCCTTGATCTTCAATGCCGAATTGACGCGGACCATAAATGCAGGATTGTCGCAAGACAACAGAACGCAGACCATAAATGCGGGCATAGTCGCGGACATATTGATCGCCGGTTCCTTTTGAACAACCATAAGGCGAATGAAAATCGAGCGGTTGCGATTCGGGACAGCCATTGATTAAATCTGCATAACGCCAACGCGTTGCATCTTCCGTGACCTTCACATCATCCATGCCGCCATACACTTTATTGGTGGACGCGAAAATAAAAATCGGATTGCGGTCGGAAAGACGCGCGGCTTCGAGCGTATTAAATGTTCCGAAGGCATTGGCTTCAAAGTCATCGCGTGGATTCGTTACGGAGGTGGTCACCGCTACTTGTCCTGCAAGATGGACGATCACATCCGCCCCGCGAGCGGCTTCCGCTATCGAATCCGAATCGCGCACATCAGCCCGAATTAGATTAAAAGATTTGTCGCCGAATTCCTTTTTCAACCATTCGAGATTTTTCGGCGCGCCGGCCCGGCTGAGATTATCGTAAATGGTCACATCCTCGCCGCGTTTCAATAAGCGATACACATAATTCGAGCCGATGAATCCTGCTCCGCCTGTGACAAGATATTTTTTTGCCATTTTATTCCTTCTTTGATCGAAATGCTACCAACTGCTGATAAATTCCAGAAAGTGATTGTCCTTCGTGGATGAGAGAATAACCGCCAAGCACAATACTGGTAATGTAATTGATCAAATGCGATGTCAGCGCGGCTGCGAGTGAGGTGGATTGATCGTGTGTCAGTAGAGTCAAAGCCCCGCCGAGCGCGCCTTCGTAGGTTCCGACCGCGCCGGGCAGCGAAGGTATTGCATTACCGAATGCGCCTGCACCAAGCGCGAACATCGCCCAGATCCATTGCGCTTGTGAAAAGAACGCAAGGAGAATTAAATAGGAAGTAACAATGGACATACCCCAATTCAAAAGCATCCAAAACATGAAGCGGGCAAAAAGCCAGCCATCGGTTAACGCGCCGAGACCGGTGAGGAATGATTCGAGGAGGCTGCCGCCAAAGCGTTGAATGGAGGGCCAACGCGCGCTGATCTTATGAAATGTATCAAGCGCCCATTGATCGTTTCGGGCAAGGATGTATAAAAAGAGTAATCCAGCCAGAACCAACGCGCCGAGAATAATCGCAATGCGATCCGCACCCTTTGCGCCGACCACGAACGGCAACGCGCTGAGGAAGATCGCAGCTGTGATGGCTAAGTCCATCGAACGTTCGATCACGATGGTCGGCAGAATTTCAACGAACGTCATATCCGTTTTAAGGCTGAGCAAGTAGGCGCGTCCCAGTTCTCCAAGACGAAACGGTAAAAGGGCATTGAGCAAATAACCGGCGTTCAAACTATGGAACACATCCCAATAAGATGCGCGTTCGCGCAATAATGTTCGCCATACAATCGCGCGCACATATAACCATGCGAAAGCCAATATCAATGCGACAGCAATGAAGCGATAGTCTGCCGAACGAAGCGCGGCAAACATTTTGGGCAGGTTAACAAAATAAAGAATGGCGGCGATGATTAGAATACTGACCAATGCGCCGGGGAGCCAGCGTTTAATATCTTTCATATTTTCTTAACCACCAAGGTGGTTATTCCTCTTCCAATTTAAGTACAGCCATGAACGCCTCTTGTGGGATCTCCACATTCCCAACCATCTTGAGACGCTTCTTGCCGCGCTTTTGTTTTTCCAGCAATTTCTTCTTACGAGAAATATCGCCGCCGTAACATTTCGCCAACACATCTTTGCGCGTGGCTTTGACATTTGCGCGGCTGATCACTCGTCCGCCGGCCGCGGCTTGGATCGCGACATCGAACAATTGGCGCGGGATGATTCCCTTTAACTTGGTGATCATCCGTTGTCCTTTATAAAATGCATCTTTCTTGTGGACAATGGCCGCCAACGCATCCACCGGATCACCATTGACGAGGATTTCCAGCTTCTGCAATTCATCCGGACGATATTCCAAGAATTGATAATCCAGCGATGCATAGCCTTTGGTACGCGATTTTAATTCATCAAAGAAATCCACAATGATTTCGGAGAGCGGAATTTCAAAATTGAGTTGCACTCGGTGCGGCGCGGGATATTCCTGACTCTTATAAATGCCGCGTCGCTTCGTGACCAAATCCATGATTGGACCATAATAATCTGTCGGTGTGATAATCTCGATGTTCATCCACGGTTCGCGAATCTCAACGATCTTCGATTCGTCATTCGGCAATTCGGCGGGCGAATCAACCGTGATGATTTCATCGCCAATCATCAACACTTCATATTCCACCGAGGGCGCAGTGAAAAGCACATCGAGGTCATATTCGCGCTCAATGCGCTCTTGAATAATTTCCATGTGGAACAGGCCGAGAAAACCGGCACGAAATCCAAAACCCAAAGCTTGCGATGTTTCGGGTTGAAAAGTTAATGAGGCGTCATTGAGTTGAAGTTTATCGAGCGACTCGCGCAACTCAGGATAATCATCCGCTTCGACGGGATAGATACCAGCGAAGACCATCGGCTTGGGATGACGGTAACCCGGCAACGGTTCCGCGGCGGGATGCGATGTCAGCGTGATCGTGTCGCCGACTCGGCAATCGTGAACGGTCTTGAGTCCGGTCGCGATATAACCGACTTCACCCGCCTTCAAATTTTGAACAGGTGTCATCACCGGCGCGAAGATGCCAATCTCGACCGGTTTCATATCCGCTTGCGTGGCGAACATGTGCAAAGTGTCGGTCGGTTTGATTGAGCCTTCGATCACGCGAATATAAGCAATCACACCTTTATATGAATCATAATGCGAGTCGAAAATCAAGGCCCGCATCGGTTTATCCGATTCATCTTTCGGCGGCGGCACGCGCGCAACAATGGCTTCGAGGACTTGGTCCACATTCAAGCCATCTTTGGCAGAGATACGGATCACATCGTCGGCCTTGACGCCCAACAACGACGCAATATCTTCCGCGACTTCAGCTGGACGTGCAGAAGGCAGATCAATTTTATTAATAACGGGAATCACTACAAGGTCGGCATCCAACGCCTGATAAAGATTAGCGAGCGTCTGCGCTTCGATGCCTTGGGTTGCGTCCACGACCAATACCGCGCCTTCACACGCTTTGAGCGCGCGGCTGACTTCATAACCGAAATCAACATGGCCTGGCGTATCAATGAGGTTGAGTTCATACGCGTTGCCATCTTTGGCTGTGTAATTCATTCGAACCGCGGAAGCCTTAATGGTCACGCCTTTTTCGCGTTCAAGGTCCATCGTGTCGAGGATCTGTTCAGTCGTATCACGATCGGAAATCGTGCCGGTTAAATGCAATAAACGATCGGCCAGCGTGGACTTACCGTGATCCACGTGCGCGATGATACAAAAGTTTCGGATGTGAGTGGTCATACTGCTCTTTGAATCAAGGGATGGTCATTTCCATAAGTCTTGTGCTTCATACGTTCTCATTGCAAAATACTGAACGCAGTACCTTATAAGCGCCGAAAGTATAACCGATTTAAAGAGTAACGCGCCTTGCGACGCATTACTCTTTGTGTAATTTACATTCCGATTTGCGCCAGAAGCTGGCGATAATCTTCGGCGTTGGGCGGACTCATCAATAAAATTTGATTGATGACTTCCACCGCTTCTTTTTTCTTTCCGGCCGTCAATAGGGATTCGCCGAGCGCATCGAGTTCAGCGACCGCCTCATCAATGCGTCCAAGCCGATGAAGCTGTTCCGCATGCATCCGGCGGAAGATGAGCTGATCTTCATGTTCTTTCATCATCTCATCAAGGAGCGACAGAGCGTCATTTCCCTTGGAGTTGGAATCCAAATAGGTAATTAAACTTTCCAGTTCTGCCATGGCTTGCGGCTGCTGACCCATATTCATGTAAAGCTCTATTAATTGCTTGCGCGATGCCTGATCGTCCGGGCGCAAGGTGCGGATTTGCTCGAAGACGCGCACAGCCTGTTTCCAGTCGAGCCTTTGCATGTCAATATCAGCCATACGCTGGAGGATGTGAACATTCCATTGACGATCCGCGCTGGCTTGCTGGACGAGGCGCAACGCAGTCGTATAAGTTTTGCGCGCCATATCCAGTTCCGCGAGATGATAATAGATTTCCGCCAACTCCAAGTATTCATTGATCGCATCATCTATCTGACCGCGTGCCACCAACTGATCAATGAGGCGCGTGCGTGCTGATAAATCCATCGGCGCGATCTGAATCACGCGGCGCAATAATTTGGTGGCTTGCACCACTTCGCCGCGCACGCTATAGGCATGTGCCACGACCGAGAACTTGGCAATTGCATCCTCCGGGCGGCCGTCTTGAATCAACAAATCGCCCATCAAGGTATGAAGCGGCAAATACGTGGGCGCATGTTGAACCGCATCGTACGCTTCATCCATTGCAGAGCGCAGAGTTCCCATGCGTACCAATTGATGAATGCGATTGATCGACTCGATCACGGTACTGGATTGTGCCTGCAAAACAACTTCCGCCAATGGGATGGGCGTATCCCCGCCTTGGGTTCTGTGCATTTGTTCGCGCGTTTTATGAACTTGATCGCGCCAATCAGGACGCATCAACATCTTGCTGACGTTTTCGCACAAGCGGCGATTAACCACATCGTCGTTTTGATTCTGCTGAGATTCAATTAACGGCTCATACAGTTGATTGATCGCGTCGGACTCCTCCGCGGGAACCGTTGTCGAATCCGCCAACTTCAGCGCTTCGAGATATTCCAATGCGGCTTCTCTGAGCTGTCCCTTTTTGAAAAAAATATCTCCGAGCAATAAGCGCGAGCCAAGAGCATAATCATTGTGTTTGACCGAATGGGTCAAATTGCGAACCGCACTTTCCAAACGTTCGCTCTTCGCGCGCAGATAACCAAGATTGAAATATAACGCCGGATGCGTGAAACCCGCTTCCAGCGCGTGCTCTAATTCTTCCGCCGCAACATTCTCTTCTTTCTTTGTCTGCGCATCAATAGCCTGGCCTAAATGCAAAACGACTTTGGTTTGTTCCGCTTGTTGAAGGGAAAGTTGTCCCGTCCCTTTCATGATGACGGAAAGGCCGCGTCGTTCCTGCGCCACAGATGGACTCTCGTCGGAGTAATCGAAGAGCACCTCTGCCAGCTTGGTCAAAGATTTTTGACGCGCCTCCGCCACCGGGTCCAAACCTGAGCCGGATTGTTGCGCGGGCTGAGTCGTCTCTAGCTGTTTGACCTTTGCCATAGTGATCGGTCCGGTTGCGCCTTTGGGTCGGATCGGTTTGGGAAGAAGCTGTCCCGATTTCAAAAGAGTCTGCGCCTGTTTGGCTTCCGAACTTTGCGGCAAAAGCTGCAAAGATTTCGTGATCAATTCCTGAGCTTTATCCGGATTGCCCGAACGTTGTAGGACGCTGGCAAGCGCAAGATATTCTGTCACTGCTTGTTGAGTATGGCCGAGTCGTTCATAGACCATCGCAAGCCGCGAATGCGCGGCAAGATGATCGGGTTGCAGTGTGGTGATGCGCGCCCAATTCTCAATGGCTTTATCCACATCGCGGTGACTGAAGTATTTTTCCGCGGCTTGGGTGGACGCATCCACCGCTCCATTCAAATCGCCGAGGCGCTCTGAAATTTGCGCGACCTTCTCGAAAGGCGCGGGGTCATCCGGCGAAAGATGAGCAACACGCAGATACATTTGAAGCGCTTCATCCAACTCGCCCAATTGATACAACGCCAACCCCAAACTATTGAGCGCTTTCGGTTGGTCGGGAATTTCCTGCAGGGCTTTACGATATGCCCCGGCGGCTTTTTTCCAATCCTGATCCCAAGCCGCGGAATGGCCTTCATTCATTGTTTTCTGGAAAACATCGTCTCGTCCGGGCATAGGATGATTATAACGGATTGCTAGTTCTTTGGCTTCGCGGCGGCATTACAAAATGATAACTGAATCGGAGCATGAAATTATGAAACAACTTTCATCTCGCCCCAACTCGGACCAGAACGCGCTTCCGTTGAAAGAGGGATGTCCAGCTTATAAGCTGATCCCATTAACTCCTGCACCAGCCTGTAAGTTTTTTCCAGTTCCTCTTTCGGAACTTCCAGCACCAACTCATCATGCACCTGCAATAACATCTGAGCGCGCAATCCAGCCTTCTTTAAAGCGGAGGGAATATGAAGCATCGCAATTTTCATGATGTCTGCCGCGGTGCCTTGAATAGGCGCATTGATGGCTTCGCGCTCTTCACGGTTTTTCATTTGCACATTTTGTTTGCCTTGCAATGCCGGGAAATATCGGCGGCGACCCAGCAAAGTTTCCACATAACCATCTTGAGCGGCTTGCTTGCGGATGCCATCCAAATATTTTTTGACGCCGGGGAATTGTGTGAAATAGGCTTTAACAAATTCATCGGCTTCAGCCAATGTTAATTCTGTGGAACGCGTCAGCCCGAAAGCGGACATGCCGTAAATCAATCCAAAGTTGATGGCTTTGGCGTGGCGTCGCATTTCCTTGGTCACTTGCTCTAACGGAATATTGTAAATCGCAGCGGCGGTTGTCGCATGAATATCTTGTCCGGCACGGAAAGCATCCAGCATTGCTTGATCTTGCGCCATGTGTGCCACGATACGAAGTTCAATCTGTGAATAATCTACCGACAGAAGCACGTTGCCTTTCGCGGCGATGAATCCATTTCGCACGCGGCGGCCTTCTTCAGTGCGGATCGGAATGTTTTGCAGATTCGGATTCGATGAAGATAAACGTCCGGTAACGGCGCCTGTTTGACTGTAAGAGGTGTGGACGCGTCCGGTCGTTGAATCAACCGCGGCAGGCAAAGCATCCACGTAAGTTGATTTAAGTTTGGATAATTCGCGATGTTCGATCACCATATCTACAACGGGATGTTTGCCGCTCAACGCATCCAACACATCGCCCGAAGTGGAATAATGTCCGCTGGCAGTTTTCTTGCCGCGATCGGGCGGCTCGAGGCGCAGACGATTGAACAGCACATCTGAAAGTTGTTGCGTTGAATTGATGTTGAACGGCTTGCCAACCGCCTCGAAAACTTGTTTCTCGATGTCCGCCATTCGGCGCGTTAATTCTTCGGATAATTTTTTGAAGAAAGGCAAATCAAGAAGAACGCCGGTCATTTCCATTTCAGCCAATACCGAGATCAAAGGCATTTCGATTTCGGCCATTAACTTTTCGGCGTTGACGCGTTTGATTTCAGCTTGCATGATCGGCAATAATCGCAACGTGGTTTCCGCATCCGCGGCGGCATAAGGCGCGACCGATTCAACTGCCACTTCCGCCATGCTGATTTGCTTTTTGCCTTTGCCGATTAACTCTTCGATGTGAGTCATCTCATCGCCTAAACGCGCAAAGGACATATTCTTAAGTCCAAGATTATGCGAGGATGGATCGACCACAAATTCCGCAATCATCGTATCGAAAGTAATCGGCGAGACAACGATCCCATGACGAGCCAAAACGATGTAATCATATTTAGCGTTGTGAGCAACTTTGGGAATATGCGGATCCGTCAATGGATCGTGAAGTGCAGAAACTACTTGATCCAATGGAAGATTGTTGCCGCCCAAATGTCCAACCGGAATGTAATAACCTTCGCCTTCCTTGATCGCCAAGGAGATGCCGACGATCTCCGCTTGCATTTCTTCGGTGGAAGTTGTCTCCGTGTCGAAGGCAATCACTTTTGCTGATGCAAGTTGTTTGGCAAGGTCATTAAGTTTTTCAGTCGTGTCAACGATCTTGACATCAATGGATGAAGCAGAATGAGCGACAGAAACAACTTTCGGCTCTGTTTCAAACATCGAAAGTTGTCCGCTAGATTGCTTGGAAGACTCGAAAGAAGTTTCTTTGCCGGTCAGTTTCTCAAGAGTCTTAATGAGCGTACGAAATTCAAGCTCAGTAAAAAAATCTATAACCTTTGTCGAATCAAATTCATGCGCTTTGGCATCATCCAAATTTAATTTAATTTCCAAGTCGGTATGAATCTGCGCCAAGTCGCGGCTGAGATAAGCCGTATCTTTGCCCGCTTCCAACTTTGTCTTCCAACGATTTTCAACTTGATCTATATTTTTATAAATTGAATCGAGCGTGCCGAATTTTTCGAGCAGCGCGACGGCAGTCTTTTCGCCGACGCCAGCCACGCCGGGGATGTTATCCGATTTATCGCCGACGATGGCTTTGTAATCCACCACTTGATTCGGTCGAACGCCAAGTTTACGGATCACATCTTCATCGGTAATATAGTTTTGATCATCGCCTGCCAGATATACGGCGGTTCTTTTATTGACCAATTGCAACAGGTCGCGGTCGCCGGTGATGATCTTAACGCCCAAGCCTTGTCCCGCGACCAGACGCGCCACTGAGCCAAGCACATCGTCAGCTTCGTAACCTTCCATTTCGAGGCGCGGAATATTGAAGGCATCCACCAACTGACGAATGCGTTCGATCTGCGGACGCAGGTCTTCGGGCATCTTGGCACGCGTGGCTTTATATTCGGGAAAAAGTTTATCGCGAAAAGTTTTGCCAGTGTCAAAGGCAACCGCGATGTATTCGGGTTTTTCCTGCTCGAGGATGCGCATGAGTTCGCGCGCGAAACCATAAATGCCCGCAGTCGGTTCGCCCTTCGAGGTTTGCCAGCGCTGTGTGTTCGAACCGGCCGTCAAGGCAAAGTACATGCGATAGGCGAGCGCGTGACCGTCAATTAAATATAAAGTTGGAGGCATAATCAATGATTCAAAATGCGAAGCCGATGACTTCGCATTTTACTTACGCGATTTTTCAAGTCCCTGCCGCTGGCGAATCTGCTTGATGTAATCCTTCACGAGCTGCGCTGGATGCGGTTTTGTTCCGCCCATGATGAGATAACCGGGAGCCCAGAAATCGCCGGAAGGATTCTCTTTCTTCAGACGCGTGAACTCTGCAAACACTTTCTCGGAAGTCTGCTGACGCATAATGCGCATCAAATAACCCGGCGATGTGGCCGGCGGAACATTCACAACCCATTGCAAATATTCAGGGCGGACAGCCAAATATTCGAGCCGCCAGCCAAAGGCAACACAGATATTTGGAAGCCATTCTGCAAGATGATCCGCAATATCTCCGGTCAAATAATGGGACGAGAAGCGCGGCACCAATAAACAAGCATACGTTAGATTATAGACACCTGCGCTAACCGGTTCAACGACAATGTGTTCCGCGACTTCATCCATGGAGTGCGGACGAGTCTCATCCAATTCACCGGGCTGACGCACAGGACTGATACTCCGCGGCCGGGATTTAGATGGCGCAGTGACATCCAATTCTTCCGCGGCTTTGGATTGCGAAAGAACAGTCCGATCCAATTCATTGGATTGTTGAGTAACCAACAAATCTTTTAGCGGAATCGGCGTTGAGGATTCTCGGCTAAAGATGGAACGATGTGTTTGATCGGGATCAACGACAACTTGAGGTTGACGCGGTTTTTGTATTTCGGGTGAAGACATCTTTCGTGGTTGAGTAGATTTCGGGTCCGGAGATGGAACGTCAACAATAATTTCAGAGATGGAGGGAATCTCAATTTCATCCCCTTCGTCCTCGTCGCTCACTTCACTGGTCATGACCGCTTCGGGCTTGCTGGACTTGAGCCACTTGGGCTTATCTTCTTTGGTTTCATCTTCGCCCAACGACGTGACCAGCTGGCCTGCTTGCGAACGAATGGTGCTGAACGGGGTCTCGGCATCGAAGACCATGGCAAGCAAAACGCCTTCGGCCAGTTGAGTAGCATAAAGCATATGTTCCGCTTTGGTGCTTTCAAGGCGGATAAAACGCAGAAGGTCACTGCCTTTTCCGCCGCTCCAGTTGCGAGCTAAGGTATTAGTAATTTCGTTGGCAGCGCTTTGGGATAACTGGCCGGCATAAGCCCATAGCGTACCATTGCGTGTGATCAGCGCGGCTTGCGAAGAACTTCCGAGACTCAACCGCGTCAAATGTTGAGCGGCTTTGGTAACATCGCTCAACCACGGAAGATCCGTTGCGTCCGATGGAGAAATGAGCGAAGCATTCGAATTAGATACCGGCACTTCCAGTACACGATATAAATCTTTAGATTCAAAGGGCTTGCCGACAAGCGTCCAAGGTCGGATCGAATCCAGCAAAGGCGGAGTTTCGTTATCCGCCAAAATGAGTAGTTTGATTTCCGGCAAAACGGTGCGCAGTGACCGCCCAATATCTTCCACCCATTGCGCGCCCAAATTCAAGTCGAGGAACGCGGCACGGCAACTTTCTTCATCGGCACGCACCACAGCGGAAGCTTTGTTATTGACAATCAAAACGCTATACTCGCCGCTTTCTTCAAGGGCGCGGCGCAGGGTTTCTCCAAAACTCGGACTAGGAGTCACAACAAGCAGATTTGTGGTCATCTAGCTAAAGTGTATCACGGCCTAAGCAGAGGAGCAAGTCACTCCATTGGGAGAAATAACAGAATCGTAAGCCGAACAGAAAACCATTATATAATCAAAGCGAAAGCCCATCTTCATTTATCAGCAAAGGATTTCTTATGCACATCCTTGTAACCAACGACGACGGCGTTCAAGCCCCCGGATTGCTGGCTTTGGCGCAGGAAATGCGCAAACTCGGACCCGTAACGGTCTTTGCGCCCGATCATAACTGGTCCGCGTCGGGCCATGTCAAGACGATGGACCGGCCGCTGCGGGTGCGTGAAACGACTCTAGCGGACGGCTCGGCCGCATTTATGTCTGATGGCGCGCCTTCGGATTGCGTTGCGCTGCCTTTGCTTGGATTAATCGAAAAGGAGATTGAACTGGTTGTTGCAGGCATCAATCCAAATGCCAACATCGGCCATGATGTGACTTATTCCGGCACGGTCACGGCCGCGATGGAAGCTGTCATTAGCGGCGTGAGAGGCATCGCCGTTTCGCTCCATTCGCCGGAAGGATTCAAGAGTCCACTTGATTATTCGACTGCCGCCATTATTGCGCGTCGCATTGCAGAGAAAGTTATGTCTGATAATTTTCCGGAAGGCGTGGTATTGAATGTCAATGTGCCGTACCTTAAAGAAAACGAACTCCAAGGCACGATGATCACGCGCCAAGGATTGCGCGTCTATCGCGACGCGTTGGATGAACGCATTGATCCGCGTGGCCGCCCGTATTATTGGATCGGCGGTGAAGCACCCACGGGCGTGGACGAACCCGGCACTGACTTCGGCGCGCTGACCGCAGGTTATGTTTCCATCACGCCCTTGCAATTGGATTTGACCAATTACAAGGCGATGGATGTGTTGAAAAAGTGGAAATTTTAAATCTTCACCACAGAGACACGGAGTCCACAGAGATTTAAAATTTCTCTGGGCCCGCTGTTAGCTCAGTGGTGAATAAAAGGAATCTAAACTCATGCCTTACCTTGCATCAGAATCTCGTTATGAAAAAATGCTCTATAACCGCGTTGGACGAAGCGGACTCAAACTGCCAGCCATCTCGCTGGGCTGGTGGTACAACTTCGGCGGTCTCGATGTGTTCGAGAATGGACGCGCCATCGCGCGGCGCGCCTTCGATCTCGGCGTGACGCATTTTGATCTGGCCAATAATTACGGACCTCCGCCCGGATCGGCGGAAGAAAATTTTGGCAAACTCTTCCAACAGGATTTTCATCCTTATCGCGATGAACTCATCATCTCCACCAAAGCCGGTTACGACATGTGGCCCGGTCCATATGGCGAATGGGGTTCGCGAAAATATTTGATAGCGAGTCTCGACGCGTCGCTCAAACGCATGGGCTTGGATTACGTTGATATTTTCTACAGCCATCGTCCCGACCCGGACACACCGCTCGAAGAGACGATGGGCGCGCTCGATTTTGCCGTCAGACAAGGCAAAGCCTTATATGTCGGCATCTCATCTTATGATCCGGAACAGACGCGGCGCGCAGCGCAAATCTTAAAGAATCTTGGCACGCCGTGTTTGATCTATCAACCATCCTACAGCATGTTGAATCGTTGGGTTGAGGATGGATTGTTAGATGTGCTGACCGAAGGAGGAATCGGCTGTATTGCTTTCTCGCCTCTCGCGCAGGGACAGTTGACCGACCGTTACCTGAACGGAATCCCATCTGGCGCGCGCGCCACCAAAACCGAACGCGTGTGGCTAACGCCGGATGATGTGAAAAAGAATCTTCCGAAGACTCAAAAGCTAAATGAGCTCGCAAAGAAACGCGGACAATCACTGGCGCAGATGGCATTGGCTTGGGTGCTTCGCAAACCCGCGGTCACGTCGGCATTGATCGGCGCAAGCAGTGTCCAACAATTGGAAGATAATCTCGCATCATTAAACAACTTGAAGTTTACCGATGATGAGTTGAATAAAATCGAATCGATTCTGAAAGGCTAAGCATGAGTTTTTTCAAAACACTTTTCAACGGCTCAATCCATAATTCTCCATCAGACTTTTATACATTTGCTGTCCAATGTAAACGCTGTGGTGAAGTTATCGAAGGCCGCATCAATTTGAACAATGATTTGAGCGTGGAATACGAGGGAAACAACGCTGTCTATTTTGGACGAAAAGTATTAATGAGTTCAGGCGGTCAATGCTTCCAGCAAATCGAAGTTGAATTGAAATTCAACATTGACAGGAAACTGCTGGAGAAGCATTCCGTCGGCGGACAATTTGTAGAAGGTGATTGATGCAATTCACATCGCCGCCGAATCCACAACAATTCAACGAACGCGTTTGGCAATTGGTGCGGCAAGTGCCGCTCGGTAAAGTCGCAACCTATGGTCAGATCGCGTTGATGCTGCCTGCGCCAAATGGGGTTGATCTTGAATCGTTTAAAGCCTATGGTCCGCGTTGGGTGGGTGGCGCGATGGCGGCTTGTCCCGATGACGTGCCATGGCAACGAGTCATTAACTCACAGGGCAAAATCAGCGAACGTCTCGGCGCAGAGAAACAACGTCAGTTGTTGGAAGAAGAAGGAATCGAGTTTGTTAAAGATAAAGTGGATTTGAAAAAATATGGCTGGCACGGACTAGATGAAGCCGATGAACCAAAACAGGAAAAACTTTTTTAGAACAGTACCAATGTGTCATTCAAAACATCCAACGAGGCATGTATACTCATTGCTAAACAAATTATCAGCCTCTGGAGGAAACAATGAGTGACCCGCAATTGATGAACTATTTTAATTTTAATGAAGCCGATTTGCAAGCGAATCGGAATGGACAGTTAACGGAAAAGCAAAAGGGGCGACTTGTCAAGGAAGATAAGCGGGATCGAACCGGAAGCATTATCGGCGGGGGATTCTTAATTCTGATTGCGCTGATCGGGGTGGTCATTGCCATCGCGGCCGGCGCTGCGGATCCGGATTGGGGATTCCGAATCGGCTTTGGATTAGGCTTTGGCTGTATCTGGCCGCTGGCTTGGGGCGGAGTTGGCTACTTCATCTTGAGCCGCGCCTTTGCGAAATTTCAGGTTCAACTCAAACGAGCGGAAGGACCCGTCAACATTATCAATGCGGAACGAACTTCTACACACACTGATTCAGATGGCTTCAGCCACACATCCCATTATTTTGTTCACGAATTGCATGTCGGAGGAAAATCATTTGATGTCGAAGCCACCTTGGCGGACGTCATGATGCAGGGAGATACTTACGCTTTATATTTTACAGAAGGCAGTGAAAACGACATTCTTTCCGCGGAATTAATTTCAAAAGCAAGATAATTACGCGGTCAATTCAACGACCAAAGTTTCCATCGCCAGGTCCAACGGCACCTGGCTCCTTTTTGCCGCTTCATCAATTTCCAAAAGTTCGTGATAGATCTTTTCCAGAGAAGATAACGAAAAACGTTTGGCTTGATCCATAACTTTTCCGGCTACGTACGGATGCACACCCAATGCACTCGTGATTTCATTCACTCCGCCGCGTGCATCCAGCACTTCGCGCGCCTGCAGCAGCAAACGGAATTGTCGCACCACCATGCCCCACACGCTGAACGCATCTTCGTTTTCTAACAAGCGATGCAATAATTTTTGTGCTGACTTGCCATTGCCTGATGCCAGCGCGTCGACCATTGCAAAAATGTCCGGCTCGGCAGTGACGATGCTGACCGCTTCCACATCCGTGACTTTGATCGGACGCGCCCAATTGACATATGCCAACAGCTTGGAGATTTCCTGCGCGGCTTGACGCGTATCCGCGCCGACCATTTCGACCAATTTATCGGCCGCGGCTTTTTCGATCTGTCCGTTTTGATTTTTAGTTTCGTTAAGAATCCACCCGCTCATGTCTTTGAGGCGTGGAAGCAGAAATGCTTGCGTCTGCGCCAGCTTGGATTTTTCCGCCCACTTATTCAGCCAGTGCTTTTCAGCGTCGCGCGGCTCAACGGATTCATACATCACCAGCCGTGTGCTGTCCGGAATCTTCTCGATGAATTCCAAAAACTTTTTACGCGAGTCGGCTTTGTTGTATCGCGCCGAGGGATTCGCCAACAACACCAATCTTTGACTCGCTAAAAATGGCATGGAATTGACTGCGTTATTCAATTCATCTTCGGTCATCGTGCGTGCATCGAGACGCGCAGTATTCATGTCGGCGCTAGTGGAATCGGTGAAAATGGAACCGAATTCCGCCAGGCGGCGCGTGATGGCAAACTCGTCGTTGCCGTAGAGAAAGATAATATTAGGCATAAAATTTTTAACCGCGAAGCACGCAAAGAAAAAGAAACTTAGCGGACTTAGCGAGCTTTGCGGTTCGTTAACGCGTAATTATGCGATGCGCTGTAAGACGACCGTGCGAAGATAAACGCACATCTACGATTTGCAGATTGCCCATGTCGGCATCGGTGGTGATTCGTTGTTGGATGATCGGTCCGAGCGGGCGACTGATCAACGCGCCAATCAATGCAAACACAATCGCAAAGGGAATACGGATGATCCGCCCGAGGGTGGATTTCGCGCCTCGCATCGTGAGCCAAGCCAAGGTCCCGGCAAGCAGCGCAGTGGTTGCGATATTGGTTCCGCAGCCGGGATGAATCGCGAGTCCGCTTTCACCGGCGCGCAGACGCATCAAGGCTTGAGCCGCGGCGAATTGAACATCTTCGGTGGGAAGATCGCCGAGGATGAAGAAGCCGGTTGGATTGGAATGACCAGCCATCGGCTGATGCGGATATTTCGCGGCGAGCACATGAAGCATGGCATGTTCGAGGGCGTGATTGCGCCGTGTTTCGAGAATGAAGGGAAGATCTAAAATGGAATTCGTCATGCGATGATTATACTCTTCGACGCAATGACATTAGTGCATTGAATGATTCAACGATTCAAATGTTTCGAGCAGATGCAGTAAAACCA
>JBAUMB010000139.1:0-4932 GCA_049578465.1 Anaerolineales bacterium | reverse complement strand
GGTTCACGCGCATATACTGTTTGATAACGTTCGGGATCATTTAATTTTTCATGGATATACGGCGGCAATGGCACGTTTCCAATTTTTGGAAAATACGGTTCAATCGGTTCTGTAAAACGAATGAGTCGCTCCGATCCATTTAATTCTTTAATGATTTCTGCTTGAGGTCCATTTTCTACTTTTATCTTAGTGGCTACGCGTACGCCTTTTCCGCCAACCAGACATTGCCAAGTCAATTCGTCTTGGCGGCGCAGAAGCAATAGTTCAACGCGTCCGCCCGTTGACTTGCGTGCGTAAACCCGTGCCGGAATGACGCGTGTTTGATTCAAAACCAGCAGATCATTGGGACGAAGATATTCGCCGATCTCGCGAAAGATTTTGTGTTCCAATTCTCCAGTATCGCGATGAAGCACAAGCAAGCGCGAAGAATCGCGCGGCTCGATGGGCGTTTGTGCGATAGAAGATTCAGGAAGGCGATAGTCGAAGTCGGAGGTTTGCACGGGCTATTCTCAAGCTGGAAGAATGATCGAATTATACTGGAATGCTTAGGAATAATGATTTGAAACGTCATACAGACACTAGCATTTATAATAAGCCTATCAGTTTTCTTGAAACTTTTTAATTGCAATCGTCGTCTTATAACTATAAATGCAGTTTCAACTTAGAGGTAAAAATGAAAACGATCATTAGTCTTATTCTCATCGGCTTGGCGCTTGTAGGATGTTCTACAGCCGTTTTAACAACTGCAAAGCCACAAGAAACGGCGACCAGCGTCAGCGCCTTGGCAAAGCCAACAGCAAAAGCAGTGACCGAAGATACAAGCTCATTAGTGAAACCCTCTTTTTCAATGACCGCAGGACCGCCCGCGATCCTACTCGTACCCGGTAAGGGAAAGCCTGCCGATTCTTTTCCCACCCCGACGCCCATCTCCCTTGAAGGCTGGCAGACGTTTACCAGCGCGGCGCTACACATTGCCTTGAATTATCCGTCCGATTGGTCGGTGACAGAACAAACCAACGGAGCGACGTTTGCATCGCCAGCAGGTGCAAGTATTTCGCTTCAAAGCATCACGCCGAATGGCACAAACTCCGAGAATCAGCAATGTATAACTTTAATCACTGCTTATGGACAAACGGCGAATCTTTGCGTTAAGTCAGATATGTATAGTGCTGAATTTAATTTGCAACTTGCGAATGGTTCACCTGAGTCGTTGATGATCTCCACAACAAACAGCAATGTATTAGATGTTTATAAAGAAATGTTTAACTCGTTACATCCAATTCAATAATTTAAAAGAGTAAAATCCCGGACACCAATATTATCCATCGATGTCCGGGATCGTTTTCAAAAACTAATAGCTAAGAACAGATCGATCAATGCGGGCGCAACCATCCATGGCCAAAATGACCGCCTGCAAGCGGACCAGCACCTGACATCGCCTGATTGGCATCATTGTCGAATGTGAACTTGGTCAGAAAATCAACCAATTGTGCGGCATTCGGAGAACCGAGGCCAGTTGTAGCGTCCCAGCGAGGACCGGCATTGAAGCCTTGCACGGGAACATTGTTATTGCTGGAATCCACTTCAACGACCGAGTTATTGCCACTGGTCACATCATGGAAATTCATCGAGTAAATCTTTGGAAGCAGGCTGTAGAGATAGAGTGCTGCATTGATGAAACCAAGGCGGTGGCCAGCCTTCTGATCAGCAATCGCAGTGATCGCAGCCCATTGCGGAGAACCGGCGCTTGTACCGCCAAAGAGGTAAACACTTCCGCCCCAGTAAGTGAGAACGCCGTGGAGAACTGCCGCGTTGTATGCGACATCAGGAACACCACGCTGCTTGCCCGCATGCAGGATGCTACCAATCTGATAGAAAGGTTCCTGATAAAGCACACTGAAACCACCGCCAGTCGCTCCAAAATCAGGTTCATTCCATGCGATCTCACCCTGATATGTTCCAGCGGCGGGGTTCGAAGTCGGATCGCAACCCAACTCGCTTAGGCAATAATTTGCGGCATGGAGCTCAGTTCCGCCCACAGCTGTGACCAGCGGATCGCTGGCGGGCGAGGAGGCTGCTTGTACGTAGGACGATCCATCACAGGTCGGTTGTGAAGCGCCATCATCGCCCGAAGAAGCGAAGATAGTGATGTGCTTTAGCGTTGCCTCAACATACATTTGATGCTCAGCTTTGAGTATGCTGGGATCAACACAACTTTCGTTCTCGCCAAAGCTTTGAGAAATCACGTCACCCAGATTATGATTTACCGCATATTGGGTAGCGCTCAGAATATCAGCGTCCGCGTCGCTCTTTGCCAAGACCAACACTACATGCGCCCCAGGCGCAATCGCGTGCGACCACTCGACATCCAGCGAGATTTCGGCCGACCAACCAACCATATCACCATTGGTCGGATCGAACGCCGTAAGACCATCCGGAGCAATTTGCGTGAAGAATGTCGAACGGGCAGGCAAACCATAATCCGTGTCGAAGGAATCCAGATCGGAAGACAGGGTTGGACTCTGGAACGAGTCGACAATCACGATCGTACGGCCCGCTCCTGTGTATCCTGCGTTCAGAAGCGTGTCGACATTATAGGCATGTCGAATCTGGAACGGATCGTAGCAAGTAGCTTCGGGATCTAGTCCCAATTGGCAGGTATAGAGAGGCGATTGAGGTGAAGTCACGGCTTGTGCCCGAACCGCCTTGGGACCTACAGCAACAAAAGGCGCCGCGGTTGCATTCGCGGCGACGGGAAGAATGCCCATCATACTGATCAGTATGACAAGCGATGACAACAAACTAAAAGCCTTTCTGATTTTCATACGATTCTCTCCTCATAAGAAATAAATATTGATGAACTTACATCGAAAGACTCAGCTATTATTTAACTTGCGAAAGGTTCTAGGCTTATAATTCACCTCCTTCATTAACAACATCTGCCGAAGAATAGGTTATGACTTTTGGTAAATCCAATTTGAAACTTATAACCTTCTTCCGCGTCGCGGCAGACTCGTTTATCCATATCTCCACATCATTTATTTGCGCTGTTATACAATAATTCTTCACAAAAATCAAGGCAATAATTTGGCCTTTAAGTTGGAGAGAGAAATCTCCTAAACCGGATACAAGAAGCGGCTCGCGGTCGACCGAAGTTGCACGAACGAACTCTCTTGCTTCCTAATAGGCTTAAGTTCAAAACGCAATTGACATAAGATTTATCTCGTTGTAAACTGACATCATGCCCAAACGATCTCCCGGCTTAAGCGTTTTGAGCCTGCCCGACTTGCCTCCTGCCGAGCAGGCTATTTTAAAGGTTTTGCTTCGCCGAGGTTCCTTAACCGAATCGGCATTGCGCGCGGGGCTGATAGAGAATCGATTCAGCGATTCGGAGCTTGTCGACGCGCTGGAACAGCTCGAGAAAAAACAATGGCTCACAAAAACAAAAAAAGGAAATGAAGCGGTTTATTCGGTTGTGTTGGCACAACGAAGCCCGCATAATCTGGCTGAAGTGAATCTGCTTCGACGCACATCCACTTCATCGCTCACTTCAGTGCTTCATATGCTGGAATCACTGGAAGAGCCAGCGAAGCCGGAAGCTGCTGAGCGGCTAAGCGGTGCAGGAGCCATCTTTTTTGTTTTGATCGCGCTCGCCATCGTCAACTCATTTGTGTTGGGCGTTTTGGATGTAACTGCCATCTCCGGTTTTGTTACTGAGTTAGGCACACGAAATCTGCCGTGGCTTTGGATTACAGAAATGGTGATCGGCTTGATCATCTCTGGAAGTTATTTGCGCATCATTGACCGGCTGCCGCGTCTTTTCATGATGAAGGTTGTGCTTGGAATACTGGTCATTATCTACACTATCATTTTCGGATTATTTGCACTTGGTATTCCAACCCAAATTCTTTATCCCTTGGTTTATTTGATTTATTCCCAGCAAGTGATCATCTTCCCCATTGTTTTTTGGAATCTCTCGAGTAATTTTTATTCGACAGCCGAGGCTCGACGCATCTTTCCGATTCTCGCCTCCGGCGAAATGATCGGGAACTTGATCGGTTATAGCGTTTTCAGTCTACCGGGTTTGGCTGGTCTTAAAGATTTGGAAAAGTTCATCGTAGAAAATCCTGCGCTGTTGGTGGGAGTCAGCGCCGGTTTATTGCTGGCAAGCCTGGGCTTGAGTTTGTTCATCTTACGCGGGCCATCGGATAAAGCTCAGAAACCGTCCGAGGAAAAAAGCAGTGCCCTGCAAGATATTCGCGATGCATATGAAACCATTCGCGCCATTCCACTTTTCCGTTATCTCTTTACGACTATGGTTTTGGTGTGGGTGGTGCTAACCATCCTGTGGTATCAATTCTATACGGCGCTCGATCAAATGAGCGCCAGCGCCGATCAGTTCTCAACGTTCTACAGCATTTTTGAAATCGGGTTAGTGCTGGTTCCGTTAATTCTGCAATGGCTTTTGATCGCCACTCTGATGCGCCGCATCCCGCCGCGCAATGTGGCTCTTGGTATTCCCGTCGTGCTGATCGCGAGTCTGATTTTTTTCATCGCCCTGCCGCTTCCAATGGTCACGATTGGGGCCATTTTCTTTCCGGTTGTATTGGATAAAGCTTGGGATACACCGGTCTTTCAAACGCTTCAAAATTTAATCCCGGAGGATCGACGCGGACGCGTCAGCGCGCTGTTGAATAATTACACCTACGCTTTCGGTACGATTAGCGGCGGATTACTGATAGTTATACTATTGACGATCGGCAGTCGCCTCGCTTGGACTCCGGGCCGGATCCAAGAAATTAGTTTGATGCTCGCTTTCTTTGCTGCGCTGGGAGCAATCACGGCCGCATTGTGGGTACGCGCCACTTATGAAGATAGCATGTTCTCGTGGCGGCTGAAGCGTCGTCAACGCACCGATCTGCTGGATAAGAT
>JBAUMB010000138.1:0-4011 GCA_049578465.1 Anaerolineales bacterium | reverse complement strand
GGTCAGCGCCGCGGCGTGGTGGATGTCTGTGCCGATTGGTTTAATGATTACTGATATTTTGGTCGTCAATAATTTGCGCGATCTTGAAAATGATCGCGCTGCGCACAAACTTACAATGGCTATACTGATTGGCGAACATTGGACACAAATTCAATATATGAGCTGCATGATGGTTTCGTTTTTATTGTTGCCGGTCTTGATTTGGCGCGGCATGCTGCCGGTGTTTACATTGTTGACTTGGCTCTCTCTGCCACTGGCATGGAAATCCACGCAGACGGTTCTCGTACAACGCGGCCGTCCATTGAATGCCGCCCTCGCATCAACTGGACAAACCGCGCTTGTGTTCAGTATTTTGTTTTTTATTGGAATTCTTTTATAAGCCAATCAAAAAAACAAGATCATTGACATTCGTTCCGGTATAGCCGCACATGATCAAATCATTGAGTGGATCAAAAAACGAATACGAATCATTTCGTGATAAATAATCGGGTGCGGACATCCCAAGCTGTTCCGCTCGCTGACGCGTTTCTCCGTTAACTACTGCGCCTGCCGCGTCGGTTGGACCATCATCGCCGTCAGTGGCAATTGAGATGAATAAAATATTTTCAATGCCGCTTAATTCATCAACCGCGGCTAATGCTAATTCCTGATTGCGTCCACCTTTGCCGTTGCCATGAAGAGTGACAGTTGTTTCTCCGCCAGCAATTAAACAAAATGGATGCTTTCTCTGGCTTTGTTCATCCTTCAATTTCTTGGCAGATCGCAGTCCAACTTCTTTTGCTTCACCTTTGATTTGTAAATCTAAAATTTCCGAATCAAATCCTTCCGTGATGGCTTGTTGCTGAGCAGTTTGCGCCGCGACTCGAATATCTCCAATAATAAAATTCTGCACGCGTGCTCCAAGCGATGGATCAACTGTCAGGCCGGATGCAATTGTTTCCAGTGAATTGCCTATCACGTCCGATAAGATCAAGCTGATGACTTTTGCTTTGGTTGCTCGTGCTAACCCTCCGCCTTTGATGCGATCAAGTTGTTGGCGCAATGTATTGATCTCGTTAATCGTCGCGCCGCTGGCAAGCAGATTCGATGTTTGCGATCGAATATCTGCAAGCGTAATTCCTTGGCGCGGCGCGGTGACCAAAGCTGAGCCTCCGCCGGAAATCAGGCAAATCAATAAATCATTTTCTTTAAGGTTGGAAACAAAGTCTAGTGCGGCTTGTCCTGCGATTACACTGCGCTCGTCAGGGATGGGATGTCCGCTTTCGATAACGGTCACCCGCTGACGGGATGGAGAAGAAGCGTGTTTTGTAATAATGAGCGCGTCCGTAAAATTGTTAAAGAATTCAGACGCGGCAATTGTCATCGCTTCAGAGGCTTTGCCAATTCCTAATAAAAAGAGGCGCTCATGTTTTGGCAAATCTGCTTTCTGCAAATAATCCTTTACAAGCTTACCCGGTTCAACTGCATCAATCGCCGCGGCAAGGATTCGCATAACGCGCGGCTCATACAAGCTTTGAGTGACAAAGCGATGGGCATCCATGCTTGCAGTATACTTCGAGCATGGCAAAACCTAAAGTCTTTGTTGCTCGATTGATTCCTGAAAAAGGTTTGGATTTGATCCGTGAATTTTGTGATGCGGATATTTGGCCCGATGAGCTTCCGCCGCCGCATGAAGAAATCATTCGACGTGTTCGTGATGTGGATGGAATTGTTTCTTTGCTGACCGACAAAATAGATGCCGCGGTGATAGATGCCGCGCTGCGTTTGAAGGTCATCAGTAATTTCGCGGTGGGCGTGGACAATGTAGATGTCGCCGCGGCAACTGCGCGCAAACTTCCGGTTGGCAATACGCCCGGCGTGCTGACCGATGCTACCGCTGATCAAGCCTTTGCTTTGTTACTGGCTGCCGCGCGGCGTGTTGTGGAAGCGGAGAAGTTTGTGCGTGCGGGAAAATGGATCACATGGAGTCCGGAACTTTTGCTCGGCGCGGATTTGGTCGGTGCGACGTTGGGGATTATCGGCTTTGGAAGAATCGGTCAGGCGGTTGCCAAGCGCGCACAAGGATTTGATCTGCGCGTGATTTATTATGACCCGACGGCTGAACCAATGTTTGGCGCTTCATCTGTTGACCTTGACACCTTGTTGCGCGAATCGGATTTTGTGTCACTACATGTTCCGCTGACATCAGCGACGCGTCATTTGGTCAATGCCGAATTTTTATCGAAGATGAAACCGACTGCAATTTTAGTCAACACGTCGCGCGGCGGCGTGGTGGATCAATCTGCTTTGTATGACGCCTTGAAGTCAAAACGAATTTCTGCCGCGGCATTGGATGTGACCGACCCCGAACCGCTGCCGATGAATAGTCCGTTATTGGAATTGGAGAATTGTTTGATCGTGCCGCATTTGGGAAGCGCCAGCAAGCATACGCGCGACATGATGTCGTTTCTTGCCGCGCAGAATTTGATTGCCGGATTGAAAGGCGAACGCTTGCCAAATTGTGTCAATCCAGAAGTTTATAAGAATTAGAGGTTTAAGCTGATTCAGTAGAATCTTTTCTGGTTTTTAGGATACCCCTCTCTTATCTTATCGCTTCCAGAAAATTGTAACCATAGATGCGAGGAATAAAAACAGCGCTACAGAAACGATCCCGTCAATTATTGCGAGTGGCCCTTCTAATCGCAATGGGCCATAAGTTGATTCCTGCCTGAGGATTTTGGGTACACCCGAAAAAGCCCAGCAGAGGAAACCTAACACAATCAATATTTTTTGGGAAGACGATCCGTTATACTTTTGTCCTGTAAAGACTAACAAGCCAAAGCAACAGAAACCAAGAATGACTGGAACAGTTATCAGTATTTGAGTCTCAATTGTGAGAAAAAAATAACAAACTTGTTGCAGAATGCTTTTTATATCCATATTGTTATTCCTAAGTTGGAATAAAACAGGTTCGACAATGAATCTTCATCTTGTAAAACCTGTTCGACTACCTAGATCAATTCAACCCTTACACTATTTTTGTGCAAACGTATCAATCAACAATTTGAAGTTTCCGCCAACCGGATAAAGGATGGGGCAGGTGCAGCCGCGCTTTTTGTATTCTTCCACTTTGGTTCTTGCCTCAGCGGGTGTGCCGGATGCCGTGATGCGATAAACTAAATCATCCGGCACGAGATGTTTAACTTTATTGATCTGTTCTTTTGTGGCGGGCCAGCCCAACGTGGATTGAATTTCGTTGATCACTTCCGTTGAAACGCCGGATGCTTTTGCGATATGCGGCTGTTGCGCCAAATATTGGCAAAGCAATTCTTTGGTGTATTCGATGGCTTTATCGTGATCGGGATCCACTGAGCAAACGATCAATTGCGGGCGGTCAAAATCTTCCATCTTGCGCCCTGATTTTGTCAAACCTTTATCGAGCAACTCCATGGCTTTATCGTTGTATTCAGGCGGGACGCAGTAATTCATCACCGCGCCGTCGGCGATCTCGCCGGTCAATTCCATCATCTGGTCGCCGGTCGCGCCGATCATGATCGGGATGTGACGCGGCTCGCGTCGTCCGTGAACCACATCCAGCTCAATGCCTTCCACGTTATGAAATTCTCCGTGAAATGTAACGCGCTCCATGTTCAAAAGTCGGCGCATCACATCCACCGTCTCGCGCATCGCTAACGTCGCTTTATGGCGTTTGATTCCGACATTGCTTGCGAGTGGATCCCACCACGCGCCGATTCCGCAGATGATTCGATTGGGAGCAAGATCATCGAGTGTGAGGAATGTGGCGGCCAGCAAACCGATGTTGCGCGTCCAGTTATTGATCACGCCTGAACCGACTTTGATCCGGTTCGTGACCGCGGCGTAAGCGGCCATCGGGACAATGGCATCGCGCACCAACCGAGATTCGGCCTGCCAAACGGCTTCAAAGCCGCGTGCTTCTGCATATTTGACGTAATCCAAGCCGTCCCGCAGATCGTGGGAATCCTGTAAATAAAGGGCTACTCTTTCCACAGT
>JBAUMB010000137.1:0-5593 GCA_049578465.1 Anaerolineales bacterium | reverse complement strand
GATGACCACCTTCGGATTGGTGCAGGCTGGTATCAGCGTATTTTTGCATATGGGACGCGTCTGGTTGTCTTATTGGCTGGTGCCATTTCCCAATGAGCGCGGATTGTGGCCCGATTTTCATTCGCCGTTGATGTGGGATTTCATGGCAATTAATACGTATTTATTGTGCAGCACCATGTATCTCTTCCTGCCGCTCATTCCGGATCTGGCGATGGCACGTGACCGTTCAACCGGATGGCGCAAAACCTTCTACAAGATTCTTGCAATCGGCTTTCGCGGCACCGAGGGCGAATGGAAGAATTTGAAAACTGCCATGAACATTTTTGCCTTCGCGATCATCCCAGTCATGTTCTCGGTGCACACGATCGTGTCTTGGGACTTTGCCATGGCGACTCGCCCCGGCTGGTCCTCGACGGTCTTTGGGCCGTACTTCGTCATCGGGGCTTTGCAATCCGGTATGGCGGCGGTGGCGATCGTGCTTTTCATGATCCGCTCCACAATGAAGAACATGAAATATTTCCTGCGCCCGGAGCATTTTGAAACACTTGGCATGTTGATGTTATTGGTCTCGTTGGCATGGGCTTATTTCTATTTCAACGATTATCTGGTTCCGTGGTATGGCGGCGATGTGTGGGATAAGATCTTGAACACTTTCCTTCAGACGGGACCGCAGTGGTATCTTTGGTATACCATGTTGTTCTGCAATCTTGCACCATTAGTGATTCTGTGGAACAAGAAATGGCGGCGAATCCCATGGCTGTTGGCGAGTCTTGGCGGCATCATAAACATCGGAATGTGGCTCGAACGGTATGTGATCATTCCGGAAACCCTGACGATTAATCGGATGCCATTCACCTGGCGTATTTATGTACCGAATGTTGAGATCTTCCTGACCATCGGCTGTTTTGCGTTTTTCTTCCTGCTTTATTTGTTAGCTTCGAGGATGATCCCGTTGATCCCGGTCTGGGAGGTGCAAGAAGGTCAAGAGAGCCACATCCTTCGCAAGATCGGTAAAGCTAAAATTTCAACTGTAAGTGAAATCGATTGAGTGGAAGGAGTTAAGATATGTCTGATTCCACGATGCTTCTAGCTGTCTTTGAAGAGATCGAACCGGCTGTGAATGGAATTGAAAAACTTCATGATTTAGGCGTGAACGATGAACAGATGAATGTCATCTCAGGGATTCCAATCAAGGAAGCTATTTTGGGCCGTCCATCGGCATTGAGTTACGTATCGCGCATTGCAATGGTGGGAGCATTCCTTGGCATGTTGTTTGGATTATTCCTGATTTATGGGACTCCATTTTTGTTTCCCTTGAATGTCGGCGGTCAGCCGGTCTATCCCGTGCCTCAAGGTCTCATCATCACCTTTGAAATGACCATGCTTGGACTCATGGGCTTCGCTTTTCTTGGAATGTTGGTAGATAGCGGTTTTCCATCTTATACGCCTAAGGAATATGTTCCAGAAATCAGTGATGGCAAGATTGCGATTCTCTTCCGTTGCCCAGACGGCGACCCGAAAAAGCTGGTCGATGCTCTCAAGAAGATCGGAGCTGAATCGGTAAATCCAGTGGAGGCGCGTCAACTATGAGCATGAGTTTGAGTGTTATCCTAAAAAAGTTTGCAGTGATCTTTGCGGTTGTCGCTGTTCTTTTGGGAATATCACTGTTGTTTTCCTACGATGTGATCAAGGTTCAATGGGTGAGTTTCATGGGTCTTCAGCCTTCCTATGAACCGATGGAGAGCCCGCTTCCTGTTCCGACGCAATCTATTCCGATTGAGGGACCCGCGTACATCGCGAACATGGGCGCGCCGAAGAATCCTGTTCCGGCTGATCAGACGTCGCTCGCGCGCGGATCGGAACTTTTCCAAATTAACTGTGCCATTTGTCATGGATCGGGAGGCAAAGGGGATGGAACGGTTGCAACGTTCTTGGAAAATAAACCTGCGGACTTGACCAGTCCCGCAGTTCAATTCCTGAGCGATGGAGCAGTTTTTATGACCATCACGAATGGCATACCCGGCTACATGCCTTCACTCAACGAGAACTTGACAGTTCGTGAGCGATGGGATGTGGTCAATTTTGTCCGCACTTTAAAATAGGGAGGGCGCATGGATGATTTTCGCAAAATATTATATGGCGTAATTATTGGATTCATCGCCATTATTGTTGGATGGGTTTCGTTCTTAACTTATTCGGGATGCGGTTTTTCTTTGGACAACTGTAATGCATCTGTGCCAAAGATTCAACGCACTTCGATTCCATCTTTGGTTCCGGCGACTCTACCCGCCCCCGTTCGTTTTCTTTTATCAACGGCTACTGCTTCTGCTACATCTGCGGTGACCGCAACGACTGCACCAACGGAATCGGGCGGCTCGGAAATAGCACGACCATCGAATCCCGGTGGGCCGGGCGCCGCGCTTAATTTGACCGGTGATCCGAAATCTGGTCAGCAGATTTTTGCGGCGAACTGTCAAACCTGCCATGCGGCCGAAGGGAAAGGCGGCAATCCAAATCCCGGTTCTGACGATGGAACGATTCCACCTCTAAACCCAATTGACCCGACGATTGCCAATGCCGATCCTAAAGTATTTGCATATAATGTGGATTTGTTTGTGGAGCATGGTTCTACGCCGGATGGCCCCAATCCAACTTTCTCGATGCCGGCTTGGGGCGATAAGAAGGCTTTGACACCGCAACAAATTGCAGATGTGATTTCCTATGTGATCAGTTTGAATCCAGTATCGGCTTCAGCATCAACACCGGCAGCTACCTCAACCTCAGCCACGACCTCATCTGTGACTGCTTCTCCAGTTGCAGTATCTGCGGTAACATCGACACCAGCTACCGGATCGAGTTCCGGCGTGCCGCGTCCATCGAATCCCGGTGGGCCCGGCGATGCGGTTAATCTCACAGGCGATCCAAATTCTGGTGCGCAAATATTCGCTACTAATTGTGTACCTTGTCATAGTACGGCAGGGAAAGGCGGCAACCCAAATCTAGGTTCTGATGCTGGAACGATCCCAGCGCTCAACCCAATCAATCCCGCACTCAAAAGTTCGGATCATATGACCTTTGTAACGAATCTTGATCTGTTCATCCAGCACGGCTCCACGCCTTCTGGACCGGGACCGACTTTCTCCATGCCACCATGGGGAGATAAGAACGTTCTATCGCAACAACAGATCGCGGATGTCATCGCTTACGTTATTAGTTTGAATCCGTAATTGCCTTGGTGAATCATGCTTAATACAATCCCGTCGAATCGATGGCGAGGTTGGTTTATTTCTTGATTTATCAGGAAGCCCGTGATCATATAAAAAACGTTCCTTGTCTAAAGGAACGTTTTTTATATTCAGCGGAGAGGGCGGGATTTGAACCCGCGTGCCCTTGCGGGAAACACGCTTTCCAAGCGTGCGCGCTAAGCCAGACTACGCGACCTCTCCATTGCCTAAGCACTTTGTAGATGTTAGAGCGGCGAAATTATACCGTACTTTTTTCGGCAGGTCACGCTTATTGTCCCTGGACTTGAACGGTAAAGTGATCAAAGTTGGGCCAATATTCGGTGGAGGCTGTGAAAGGCGCATCGCCTCCGGCAGGAACGGTGCTTGGACTTGTATACGTAGAGATTGCGGCAATTACATTTCCATCTGGATCGTACAACGTGATGGCTACTTTTACAAACTTTGCATCTGTTGTTCCTTTGTTTAATATCTCGCCTCGGACATATAGCCAAGTGCCGGCTGAATAGGAATTGGCGCCTGTTTGTACCACAAGGTCTTGCCTGGGAAGCGTAGCGGAATGGCCTACTTCATGTAAATCATATGTGTTGACCGGACCGCCCTTATTAGTTGTTAATACATAGGGACCAATTACGAAAGGCGCCATGCCATAAGCCGGAATCACATCCAATAGAGTAGTTCCGTCTTGAGTTCCAATCTCAACGGGTTTTCCTGCACGTAGATAATAATAGGTCGCTGTGATTTTTATATTGCCCATCGGAGTAGAAGTGTTGTTGAGTAGTTCACCGACGATGTAAAACCCGTCGAACATCGCATAACCTTGCCGGCTTATGACATCCAAGTCGGCAGGCAGAGAAGGATCCGCTGTAGAAGTTGGAGTAGCCAATGCATCGGAGGTAGATAGAGGTGTTACTGTTGCAGGTATGGATGTAGATGTTGGTGCATCAACTGTCGGCTGTGCGGTCGTCAGCGGCTGGCTGGTAGACTGGGCTGGAATCTGAGCGACAGGCGTTCGCCGGCTACTCCTCGTACTAGTGGATGCAGCCGTGGAGCATGCTGTTAGCAAAACTAAAACGGAAACGATGAAAATTAGGAAAATTTTTTTCATTCTATAACTCCTTGTTATGATAGTGCGATGTTGAAATGCCTTCTTTATTGTTATATGTTTTTGAACATAGGTAATACGAATACGACGGCGGTTCCTTCGTTGACTGCGCTTTCAGCCCAAATTCGGCCGTCATGCGCTTCAATAATTGACTTTGAAATTGCGAGGCCCAACCCGGAGCCTCCATCCTGCCGACTGCGCGATTTGTCGCCTCGATAGAAACGATCAAAGATATGCGGCAGATCAATTTCGGAGATGCCCGGTCCGTTGTCTTGGATGCGGAATTCAACCTCGTCCGAAACTGATCGAGCCGATAATTTGATGCGTCCGCCGGAGGAGGTATATCGCAACGCATTCTCTAGCAGGTTTCCGAATACTTGGATAATGCGATGAGAATCAGCATTAATATCAGGAAGGCTTGCATCCTCATTCGTTTGCAAGGAAACATTGAGGGCGCGCGCTTTTGGTAAATATGCACCAACAACCCGATCTATTAAATCGGATGGCGATATCGGTTGCAATGCCAGGGTTAACTCGCCTGCCTCCGAAAGCGAAAGCGTTCGCAGATCCTCAACGAGAAGCGAGAGACGTTTGGCTTCGTCGTAAACAATATCGAATGTTTCGGGCGTTGGATTAAGCTTACCCTCGCTTAGAGCTTCAGCGTGCCCCAAAATAATACTCAATGGTGTTCGGAGTTCGTGTGCGATATCAGCGGTCATGTTTCGGCGAAGGTCACGGCTTTGTTTCAATTGCGAACTCATTTGATTGAACGATTTGGTCAACTCTCCTAATTCATCTTTGGAGCGAACCGGCACTTCTCGTTCGAGATTGCCCTGAGCGACATCGCGCGTGGCATTGATTAATTCTTTTAAGGGCCGGGTCAAGGTTGAAGAGAAGAACAGACCTAGCAAGAGCGAAAGAGCGGCCGCGCCCAGAGCGCCCACCAATAAATCCTGGTTGATGCGCGCAATGTAATCATTGGCAGGTGGCCGTGGAGGTGTGCCACGGGCCGGAAACGTGGGAATGAGTAAACCAACAATTTGTCCATTTGCCCAAATGGGAACGCCGAAAGCAATCTGATCGGCGGAAGGTTTTTTATTTTGGAATTGAATGTCAGTTGAAAACACAACGTTGCCATGATTATCTACTAAAACAAGCGGCCGGATTGGATCAGTTGTAGAAGTTGAATTGTTATTCTGCATAATGGCGTCGACGCCAGTCCAGCCATTATGATCCTCGTAATATG
>JBAUMB010000136.1:0-1691 GCA_049578465.1 Anaerolineales bacterium | reverse complement strand
AAGCAATTGTATTTCTCCCTCCTTGCTTCACACCCAATTCCCAATCGAATCCTAAAGATTAATCGCCGCCAGCGCGGAATATGCTCAGAGATTTTTTCATCGAATGGACTAATCATTGATTCCCATTCCATCGAGAATTCGGTCAATGTATTTTTCAACCCGTGCCTCGCGAGTTTTGGATAGTTTGGGCTGGGAAAAATAATATAGGTATCCTCTCTGCCGTCCCGGCGTCAACGCATAAAATGCTTCCTTCAAGGCAAGATCTTCATCTAATTTATTTTGAAGTTCTTTAGGAATTTTGTAATCTGCAGTCTTCTTGAGCTCCACTTTCAACCCGGCTTTTTCCACTTCAATGGCTTCACGAATATAGGCTTTCAAGACGGATTCCAGCTTAACGATTTCCTGAACATTGGTGAATCGAATCTGGCGTCCCGCCTGCACATTCTCCGTTTGTTGGATGAGAACATGTTTGGTGTCCTTTAACAAAGCGCCTTTGATAAACAGAATCGCACAGTATTCTTTAAATCCATGAATTAAAACGACGTTGCTTTCCTGAAACGTATAACAAGGATGCATCCACTTATATTCTTCGGTCAACCCACAGTCAAGGATGATCGTTCTCAATTTCTTGTATTCTTCCTGCCACTGTTTGGCTCTGTTGAAAAAGAAGTCGACCTTAGGATTCATTCTATTCATTTATTGATCCTCCGAAATAAAGTGAGCTATTATCATTTTAACCATTTGCAAATTTTTGTTTTGATTCTTCTTTTGACTTAATATTACCATTTAATAAATAAAGAATTGGCGTAGCTCGCGTCGCTGACAGCGTAGTTACGCCAATTCTTATGGCGAAAAAATAGATTTGTCTCGTGCAGAATAACGATGACGCTCTGGTTTTCTTATGCCGAATTTTTCGGATCCTGAATCAGCCCGATGATATTGCCGTCTGCGTCTTTTGCGATTGCAACTTGTCTCCCCGCGCCAACATCTCTGACATCTTGCTGTACTTGTCCGCCAGCGTCTAGAATCAATTGCAGACTGGTCTTGATGTCGTCAACATGATAGTGGGCGGTAGTTCCCGTCATTCCTTGCGCCTGACCATTGGGGACTAAACCTATTTGTTGCTCTCCAAGTTTGAAGCCGACATAATAGGGTGTATCCGACTCGGGCTCAACGCCCAGAAGTTTGATGTATAACGCCTTTGCTTGCGCTACATCTTTGACGGGATAGAGAATCGTTTTGATGCCTTGATTGTTAATTTTGCTCATGATTAAAGTCTCCTGTTTGAATGTGATAACCAATGAATAGATAATAGTAAATGTATTTTATTTTGCCAAATGTCTTACGCCTGTGATACGCTCTTCAGCTCACGGCTTTCTTCACGAGCGCGATGATCCTTGCCTCTTCGGAAGCGGTCAACTCCTTCAGCGCGTAGGCGACTGGCCACATGGCGCCTTCGTCTAATTTAGCCGTGTCGCTGAAGCCCAACTCTGCATAGCGCGTGTTGAACTTCTGTGCGTATTGGAAGAAACAGACGACTTTGCCATCCTTATTGGCATACGCGGGAAACCCGTACCAGGTTTTCGGCGAGAGGGTTGGCGCGCTGGCTTTGATGATCGCATGGAGCCGCTTGGCTATGGCGCGATCCGGTTCCTGCATCGCGGCGATCGCCGCCAGCACGGCCTTTTCCC
>JBAUMB010000135.1:0-1720 GCA_049578465.1 Anaerolineales bacterium | reverse complement strand
TGCCTATAGGCGCGAGTTCAACGAAATCGAGGATCGACAAACGCACGAGTACGGCCTCGGCCTGAGCGAGCAAGAATATCCCGATCCCGAATATCAGGAACAAGTCCGTGCGCCGGCGACTGCGACGGTACGTTGTGACCAGCGCGTAGAGCGCGTAACCGAACACTGCCGCGAGCCCGGCAATGGCGATGAAGGCCGACAGGCCATTGTGACCTATCCCGCGCGTGATGGCCTCGCCCCAAGGCAAGTGCAGCGTATAAATCCCGTCCAATTGGTCGTATTGCAGGCTATAGGGTTGTGCCAGGTTGACCACAAACAAAAAAGCAAACAGTACAGTCAATGCCGCCAGCAAAAATCGTGGTCTGATCCCCGTGCGCAGCGCGATGAACCAGATGAACAACGGATAAAACACCATTCCGGCGGCGAGTGTCTCCTTGAGCGCCCGGACGAACTCGCTGAAGTTGCTTGCCTGCAGGGACCGTGAATGAAAAATGGCGAGCAGTACCGCACACATGCATATGCCGGAAAACAGCATTTGCATATAGTTGCGGGGAGTCTTCAGGGCGATAGTCAGGTGATGGATCGTGGCGTAAACCATGATGCCCGCCAACAAATACAAGCTTGGGATTTCGATTTGGTACATCCCGCCCCCGCCTTCGCGATTGGGGGTCGATTATAAACAAAATGCTCGCGTATGCGTCATCATTCAATTGAAAGTTAAAGTTCAGATCTTGGACTTTGGTTAACAGTGTGTTGAAACTGTGAAAATTTCTAACGTCATCTTTGGCACCCACTCAAAGGAAAGGATGCCGCCGGAGATCTTACGGCGCATTTTGTAGCGGATGCATTGATGATGGCTATCTGGCGGCGTGGCAAGCCGGGGGCTGTGATGCATCATTTGGATCGGGGCAGCCAATATACGAGCGAGCAATTCCAGCGCCTACTTGCCGAACTCGGCGTGACCTGCAGCATGAGTCGCGCTGGTAACGTCTGGGATAACTCTGCGATGGAGAGCTTCTTCTCTTCACTGAAGACGGAAAGGCCGGCCCGCAAGACCTTCCGTTCTCGAGATGAAATTCGAGCCGAGGTGTTTAACTATAATCGAACGTTATTGCGATCCGATTCGTCGGTATTTTACGCTTGGCTATGTCAGCCTGATTGAATTCGAGAAACAGGCTCTGTTAGCTTAACGCGGTGTCCATCGAACCGGGGACAGGCCATAGGGATGAGCTGGATGGCCAGTAACATTTGCTTGCCCTTATCGTCCGGCCAACCGACTATTACTGCATGTTCTGGATAGTCGTTCTCGTGGTCAGGGGCTGCGATTGTTTGAAGCCCAGCGTCCTCTACCGAACCACAGACAATATCCGCGCGTGCAAGTGCTGGACGGGGTGCGCGGGCTCGATGTGCAATTTCCCAAATACGTTGTTCGGGTATAAAGGAAATTCTACATACTGATGTTTCCCATTTCCCTTCATACTTCTCTGGAAGAAAGACTTTGGGCTTTGGTCTTAATGGGACCTGTTTACTCCAGTCATTTTTGTGGTAAATAAACCTTGCTAACCGCTCCTCCGGAGGCAAGGTCCCAGGAATTACTTCTGGAGTGAGGGTGTCCCGAATTTTGTGTAAACGGAATTTCATCACTGCTTCGGCATCCGGTCTTCGAACTGGATAGTAAACCGATTTAGCGCAGCTTTCCAATCCCGGATCGGCATTGTCC
>JBAUMB010000134.1:0-37564 GCA_049578465.1 Anaerolineales bacterium | reverse complement strand
GCGTTGGGCTTGTCCGCTCGAGAGACGCGCTCCACTTTCACCGATCACGGTTTCATATTTATCTGGAAGCGATTCGATGAACTCATTTAAGTGCGCAGCACGCGCCGCGGAAGCAACTTCTTCATCCGTTGCGTTGCTCTTACCGAGGCGAATATTGGCGGAAATCGTATCGTGGAAAAGATGCGGTTTTTGTGGAACCCATGCAATGTAATTTAACAATTCCCGATTTGTAATCCGTGATGTGTGATTGACAATGATGTTACCTTGTGTTGGTTGAATGAAGCCAAGCAGAAGATTGATCAGCGTGGATTTGCCTGCGCCTGTTTTACCGACGAGCGCGATATGTTGCCCGCGTTCAATTATTAAGTTGATATCTTGTAAAACAGATTTGGTTTCGGATGGATACGTGAACGAAACGTTCTCAAATTCAATCGATGATATTTCTTTAACAAACTGCTGATCGCCAACATCAAACTGATTACTGGTAATAGGTGTATCCAGAATTTGAAAAATGCGCCGCGCCGCAGTTGTCCCAGACATGCCCGCATGGAAGCGTTGTCCCAACATACGAAGCGGCAAGTAAAACTCAGGCGCGAGGATCAACAAAAAGAGCGCTTCCTGAAATTGCATTTGTCCATAAAGCAAACGCAGACCGACTTCAACCGCAATCATCGCTGTGCTGATGGTGGCGAGCAATTCCAATGCAAATGCGGAGAGAAAAGTAACTTGTAAAACCTTTAAGGTTGTATCGCGAAACTGGTCGCTGATTTTTGCAATGTTCTGCGTCTGCGCTTTGGATTGATCGAATAATTTCAGCGTGGTCAATCCTTGCAGGCTGTCAAGAAAATGCGCGGAGAGTCGGCTCAATGTTTCGTATTGCTGTTTGGTCACACCCTCCGCACTGCGCCCAATCATGTACATGAAAAACGGAATCAACGGCGCGGTCAACAAAAGGATGATGCCGGATAATAGATCAAGTGGAAATACTAGAATCAGAATAGTGATGGGGACGAGTGTGCTGATGACAAGCTGCGGAAGATACTGGCTGAAGTACGCATCCAGCGCTTCAATTCCCTCGACGGCGGCTGTGGTCAATTCACCGGTGCGTTCACCGCGGCTGAAAGCTGGACCAAGCGCGAGGATGTGAGCAAACAGTCGCTCGCGTAAATTTGATTTAACTTTTACCGCAACGACATTCGCTGCGACTTCGTTGAGCCATGTCAGCAATCCGCGCGCGGCAATGACAATGAACAACAATTGCAACCAATGAGCTACTTGGAGCAAAGTCTGTTTTTCGAGGAAGACATCATTAACGGTGGCGCTGACAAGGTAGGCTTGAGCGATTGCCAGCAGTCCGATAAAAAGTCCGGAAAGAATCGTTAAGCTAAGAGCCGCGCGCGAATCGCGGGCGAGAACGAGGAGTCTGCGATGCATAGTTTGAATTATAAAGCGAGGGGGACGGCTTAGCCGTCCCCGGTTTGTAATGCGTATTGAAATTTAGTAGACGAGAGATTCTTTTTTGGTCGTGATGCGCTTGCGGAACATATAATACGTCCAGCCTTGATAGACTAACACAATCGGGACAAAGATCAAGGCGATGATGCTCATCACACTCAGCGTATACGCGGAAGATGATGCGTTATAGATCGTTAAGCTGTAGCTCGGATCGGTGCTGGAAATCATCACACGCGGGAACATGATCATGAAGAACGTGATCAGTGTAAACACGATGTTCACTGCAACCATAATGAACGCCCAGCCTTCTTGCTTGCGATTGATGAAATAACCGCTAACAAGCAAAGCGACCACACCGACCACTGGAATGATGCCCGGGTTCAATCCGAGATGGGCATAGATATCCGTGAATATGTAGGTGGTGACCAAAAGGATTAAACTCAACACAACAGCGGCGATGTAGATTTTCTTGGCAAATCCATTTACATGCTCGCGCAATTCCCCATCCAGTTTGAGACCGAGGAAATTCGCTCCGTGGAGCAGGAAGATCGAAACGGTTGTTAATCCACCGATCAGACCGTATGGGTTGAGCAGTGTAAACAGATTGCCTGTGTACATCATCTTTGCATCAATCGGCACGCCCTCTGCGAGATTGGCAAACGCAACGCCGAGCAGAAGCGCGGCGAGGAATGAACCGACCGCGATCATCCAATCGAATAAGGTGCGCCATTTGGGGTTGGCATCTTTGGAACGATACTCGAAGGAAATCCCTCGAATGATGAGCGCCACGAGCAACAGGAACAACGCGAGATAGAAACCGCTGAACATAGTGGCATACCATTGCGGGAATGCGGCAAACGTTGCGCCGCCGGCAGTCAGCAGCCAGACTTCGTTGCCATCCCAAGTTGCGCCGATGGCATTGATAATCGCGCGGCGCTCTTCATCTTTTTTACCAAGGAATGGCAGAAGCATTCCTACTCCGAAGTCAAAGCCTTCGAGGAAATAGAAGCCTACCCAGAGAACTGCGATCAGGATGAACCAAAGAACTTGAAGAAATTCATGAGACATGTTGAACCTCCACCAATTAATCCTGCCTGCCGATAACTGAAGGCGCGGCATCCACTGATTCTGTCATCGCCGCATCCGGACCGAGAAGAGCGATTTTTTTCATCAGATAGAAATCTGCAACTGCAAGCGAGCCGTATACCACAACATATCCGATTAGCGAAATCAGCAAGTCAACCGTAGTGAGATTGGGCGAAACCGCATCCTGCACTTTGAGCAGACCTTGAACGATCCAAGGTTGGCGTCCCATCTCGGTTAATAGCCAGCCGCAGATGTTGGCAATGTACGGCAGAATAATTACCCACGGCACCCACTTCATCCATTTGGCTTTTGCAATGTCGCCGCGCATCGCAAGGAGGAAGAGAATAGCCAGAAGCGCCATTAAAAAGCCGGCGCTTATCATGAGACGGAAGCCCCAGTATGTGACAACCATTAGCGGGACATATTGGCCGGGACCATATTGTTGTGCATATTGAGTCTGAATATCATCGACGCCCTCTACCTTGCATGTGAAATTATCGCACGCCAGGAAACTTGTCACAGCCGGGATTCGCAGAGACCAGACTTCTTTTCTTCCGCTCAAATCGCCAATCGTCAAAATGGAGAACGAGGCGGGTTGCTCGGTGTCCCATAGCGCTTCAATGGAAGCCATCTTCATCGGCTGAGTTTGGTAAACATATTGTCCCTGTGAATGTCCGTCGAGGATAACAAGCAGAACCGCAACCAATCCGACGATTGCTCCCATTTGAAAAGAGCGTTTGAAAAAGTCTACATTTTGATTGCGAACGATATGATATGCGCTCACACCCAGAATTAAAAAGCTGGCTGTGACTAAACCGGCGGCAATGGTGTGTCCAAAAAATAACCAGCCTTTAGGATTGGTTACCAGCGCAAAGAAATCATTCAGCATCGGACGACCCGTTGCCGGGTCAATGACATAACCGACCGGATGTTGCATCCAGCCATTAGCAAGCAGGATAAACAGAGCTGAAAGATTCGATCCGATCGCGGCCAGCCAGATCGCGGCAAGATGAACTTTCTCCGGAACTTTTCCTTCGCCGAAAATCCAAATCCCGAGGAAAGTGGATTCCATAAAGAAAGCAAGCAGCGCTTCAATTGCCAGCGGAGCACCGAAGATATCGCCGACGAATCGGCTGTACTCGGACCAGTTCATGCCGAACTGGAATTCTTGAACAATTCCAGTCACTACTCCAATGGCGAAGTTGATCAAGAATAGTTTGCCCCAGAACTTTGCCATCTTATGATAAGTCTCATCTTTGGTTTGATAATAGCGTGTTTGCATAAATGCAACAAACCATCCCAAACCAAGTGTGAGTGGCACGAACAAAAAGTGATAGACAGTCGTTAGTGCAAACTGCCATCGTGAAAGGGTAAGTGGATCCATACATTCTCCTTCAATATAATTTTTAGTATGTGCGCCTCCTGCACATACAGAATAATTAGCTATAGTCAAAGATCGGCAATGAAACTATTTCGGTTGCTAAAGCATCTTGTGCGAGTTCATCAAAAGTTATGGATTCCAATTCTTGAAGTATCGTCGCTTGCAGTTTTCCCCATCGTCGTCGTACTGGACATTTCGTATCGAACGGGCATTGAACGCGGCCAGATATACAATCGGAAACGGAAATCGCTCCCTCGAAATATTCCACCACTTCGCGCAAATTGATTTGATCGGCGGGTCGCGCGAGTTCAAGTCCGCCGTCTCGTCCGGGAAAGGTAAGAATAAATTCAGCGCGAGCTAATTCCGCTACAATACGCGGCAAGAATGCTTGAGGAATCAGCATTTCTTTCTGAATCTCAGTGGTGCAGATTCGTTTTCGTTCTGAATGTTTTGCAAGCGCTAGTACAACTCGGATTGCGTAATCCGTTTGCCGATTTATGCGGATCATTTGTTTCTCAACTTATCGTGTTATTTCAATGATTACTCCAACTGTAAAGGTTTATACGTAGATCATAAAGTATAAAATGTCACAATCACAATATTACGTAAATCATCAGGGTTTAAAGATGAAAAAACGTTCCTGAAGAGGAACGTTTTTTGTAAAAAATGATAGTTTGTATAGGGATTAATTATTTGTTTGATTCAATCACTTTCTTAAGACCTTCAACGAGTTCGCCATGAGAAGATTTCGCTTGATTGAAAGCATAGTTGAAAAGCAAGTCTGGTGACTTGAGTGTGATGGTTTCGTGCATCAATGTGCCTGTGCCTTGCACTGTAAATGTGCTGTGATTGGTCACATAAGTTTCGGGCGATTGAAACGCTTCGGTTAGCATTTCATTATCCGTTGCTTTGAGAACATCGGCGCGGTAGTTAATCTTGAAGTGGAGCGGCCCCCAAATTAATTGGTCGGTGATCATGAAGCGGCGCAAAACACCCTGAGGAGCGGCGACTTCCTTCACGTCTATAATCAACGGATGAAAGCGCGGATGATTAGTATGTTCAACTAAAAAAGAAACAATATCCTGTGGCTTTGCTTCGATGTAGATTTCGTGCTCGAACGTTCCTTGTTTCATCAGCCGCTCCTTTGACTTTCGTCAAATTATTGCACACTTTATCTAAAGTGTTAAGGTTCTTGAACTTTGACAATCCATTCATCCCATGTTAAACTCAGCACGCTTTCGTTGGCGCACTCTCGCGAGTGCGCCTTTTCCTGTGCCATGCGAACTGTTTATTGGGAAGATGACTGCCTCAAGATGATAGACCAGCGCCGTTTGCCGAATACGCTGGAGATTGTCGCGTATCGGACACATATAGAAGCCGCGCAAGCGATCAAAGACATGGTGATACGAGGCGCACCAGCCATCGGCGCGGCGGCTGGATTTGGACTCGCCCTCGCAGTTCGTGAGTCCGCATCAGCCTCGACGGCTGAATTGCTGACTGACCTCCAGAACGCCGCGTCCGTTTTACGGTCGGCGCGACCGACTGCTGTGAATCTTGCGTGGGCGTTGGATCGAATCTTAAAAAAAGTTTCAGGCTTCAATGGCACTGCCGAGGATTTGCGTCGAATCGTTTTGGATGAAGCGCAACGCATCGCGGATGAAGATGTAGAGATTAACAAGCGTATGGCGGAATATGGTGCAAAATTGATCCATGATGGTGACACAATCATTCATCATTGCAATACCGGCGCATTGGCGACCGTAGATTGGGGCACGGCTCTCGGGGTCATCCGCACCGCGCATGAGCAAGGCAAGCGCGTGCATGTGTTGGTGGACGAGACTCGTCCGCGCTTGCAGGGCGCGCGGCTGACGGCTTGGGAATTGGAACAATATCAAATCCCATATGAAATTATCAGCGATAACATGGCCGGTTATTTTTTGCGGAGCGGTAAAGCACAAAAGGTTTTGTTTGGCGCAGACCGTGTTGCCGCGAACGGTGATGTTGCAAATAAAATTGGCACATATATGTTGGCATTAGCTGCAAACGATAATCATATTCCTGTTTATTCAGTGGCGCCCACCTCGACCATTGATTTGTCGCTTGCAGATGGCGATTTGATTCCCATCGAAGAACGAGATCCCGATGAAGTGCTTGGCATCGAGTTTCATGGCGAACGCGTCGCGCCGAAAAATGCCAAGGCACGCAATCCCGCTTTTGATGTCACACCGAATCGTTTGATCACAGCTATCGTCACGGAGAACGGTATTGTTTATCCACCGTTCGAAATAAATTTAAGGAAAGCTGTAACGGCGCGATTCGTTACCGCATAAGGTGATTATGGATATTCTCATTACCGGCTCAGTTGCATACGATTATTTGATGACCTTCCCGGGCCTGTTCAAGGAACAAATTCTCCCCGAACGATTGGCTTCGATTAGCTTATCCTTTCTCGTCGATTCAATGTCGAAACAACGCGGCGGCATCGCACCGAATATCGCGTATACGATGGCTTTGCTTGGTGAGAAACCGCGCGTGATGGCAACGGTCGGCGAGGACTTTTCAGATTATCGCGCTTGGCTCGAATCAAAAGGCGTGGATACCTCACTATTGAAAATTATTCCCGGCGAATTTACCGCTTCTTTCTTCGCGACCACCGATCGGGCTTCCGCTCAAATTGCCTCGTTCTACCCCGGAGCAATGGGACACGCCAGCATCCAATCGCTGAAGGATTTGCCGCAGAAACCTGATCTGGTCATCGTGTCACCCAACGCACCGGATGCGATGATGAAGTTCCCAGCTGAATGCCGCGAGCTTGGAATCAAATATCTTTACGATCCGAGTCAGCAGGTCCTTCGTCTCGAAGGAAACGAATTGTCACGCGATATGGAAGGCGCATATTTCCTGTTCTGCAACGATTATGAATTTGGATTGATCTCAAAGAAAACCGGCTGGGATTTAAAGCAAATCTTAAAGCATGTCGAAGTGTTGGTAATTACGCGCGGCAAAGACGGTGCGAATCTTTATACGGATGGCGAAGAATATTTCATCCCGACCGTGCCCGAGCGCGAGATTGTTGATCCAACCGGAGTCGGCGATGCGTTTCGCGGCGGATTTTTGATGGGCTATGCGCGCGGCTTTGGCTGGACGTTGTGTGGCGAAGTGGGTTCCCTAGCTGCGGTATATTGTTTGGAATGCCAAGGTCCGCAAAGTCACAGCTATACAAAGAAAGAATTTGTCGAAAGATTCAGACAGCAGTTCGATGACAAGAAAAAACTTGATGAGTTATTAAAATAACGAAGGAGATAACATGAGCGATAATTACGATATCAAAGATATTAATCAAGCCGAAGGCGGCCGCCGACGCATGGATTGGGCAGAGCGCGAAATGCCCGTCCTGCGCAGCATCAGCGAGCGCTTCAAAAAGGAAAAACCGCTGAAGGGCATTCGCATGTCGGCTTGTCTGCATGTGACGGCTGAAACCGCCAACCTGATGCGCGTCTTGCAAGAGGGCGGCGCGGATGTAGTTTTAACGGCATCCAATCCGTTATCCACGCAGGACGATATTGCCGCGGTGTTGGTCAATCAATTTGAGATACCAACCTACGCGATTAAGGGTGAAGATAACGTCACGTATTACAAGCATATCAAAGCCGCGCTGGATCATAAACCGCAAATGACCATGGACGATGGAGCGGATCTCGTTTCGACGATTCATAAAGATCGCCGCGAATTGCTTAAGGATATTATCGGAGGCACCGAAGAAACAACCACCGGTGTGATTCGTTTGCGCGCCATGGCGGCCGACAAGATGCTCAACTTCCCAGTGGTTGCAGTTAACGATGCGATGACCAAGCACTTTTTCGATAATCGTTATGGCACGGGTCAATCCACGCTTGATGGCATCATCCGCGCCACGAACGTTTTGCTGGCAGGCAAACGTTTTGTCGTGGCCGGTTATGGTTGGTGCGGACGCGGTCTGGCATCGCGCGCGCGCGGCATGGGTTCGCTGGTCATCGTCACGGAAATTGATCCGCTTAAAGCATTGGAAGCGGTCATGGACGGTTTCGAAGTCATGTCGATGAAAGAGGCCGCCAGGATCGGCGACATCTTCTGCACGGTCACTGGCGATATCAACGTGATAGACAAGAGCCACTTCGATGTCATGAAAGATGGCGCGATTGTCGCCAACTCAGGTCACTTCAATGTCGAGATCAATATTCCGGCGCTGGAAAAGATGTCGAAGGATAAGCCGAATCTGGTCCGTCCGTTCGTTGAACAATATGTCACTAAAGATGGACGCAAGATCAATATCCTGGCTGAAGGCCGGCTGATCAACCTCGCATCTGCCGAAGGGCATCCGGCTTCCGTGATGGATATGTCTTTTGCCAATCAGGCATTAGCCGCGGAGTATATGGTCAAGAATGCGGATAAATTGGAAAAGAAAGTTTACTCTGTGCCCGCTGAGATCGATGCTGAGATCGCTCGCATCAAATTGGAAGCGATGGGCATCAAGATCGATAAGCTTTCGGATGAACAATTGAAGTATCTCAATTCATGGCAAGAAGGAACGTAATTCAATAGTCAGAAACAAGAAGACCTCGAAGCTAAAAAGCTTCGAGGTCTTTATTATTAATTAGGCTTTACTATCTTGTCTTATAATCGAAATTAATGAATAAGAAAGCAAATCTATTTTTTGTTGTCGGGATTCTGATTCTCATACTTTTTGCGTTCATTGCGGGAGAATTGATTCAAACCTCGTTGCGCGGCAATGACAACGATATGACGGCGAGTTCGTCGGTTAATAACCCAACGCCAACGCTTGCTGATTTCTTTTCACAGGAATTTGCATCGTCCACAGAGATTGTGCCAGATAAAGGTATCGCAGTTGGAGGCTTGGGCGATGATCTGCTTAAATCAAATGTGTGGCATTCTCTATTGAACTATGAACGAAAGCAAAGTTGCAGTGATGTGACCAGCAAAGCGATCAGTGTTGAACAAATCAATGAAGCAGGAGAGTATTGGGTTGAGGATTGGAGCGTCGATGCGTGCGGCAAACCAGAAGTGTTCAAGGTTAAGTTTACGCCTGATCAAATCGGCGGAACGGAATATGAGATTACCAATAACTAAGCGAGGATTTCTCAACTGAAAATTTTGTGCTTCTGAAGTGTCTCTAAATAAACGGCTTGCTTCTTTCCAATGAGGCGATTCAAACGCGGCGCTTCAAAGATAAGTTGTTTGATTTTGCGTAAGGGATAAACGACGCACTCATAATCCGGTTTTAGATCTTCATACACAACCAAACACACCCACGCCTCCGGCATATCGAGAATAGGATCACGGCGTTCAGGCGAATCTTGAAACGTCCAAGAAAGGCCGTAACGTTTTGCAGCGGAACGGCGTTGGGTCTTGACCGCGATATTCAGTGTGTTGATGGTTAAATCCGCCGACCATGATTTCTGCTTGCCGCTATAAATCTTGTAGTCGGGTCCCTTCACAACACAATTGCGTGCAACAAAAACAGAGCGCACTGTTTCTTCGCCTAATTTACTGATGAAATGATCATCGTAGATTTTTTGTTGCGTGGTCTGATTGCTGTCTTGATAATTAACCGTGGCGATCACAGCATTGGCAAAAGAATTAGCGCGGTCTATCGCTTCTTTGGGAAGGCAAATAGTTTGTGGCACTTGAAAGGCGGACATTAGGTTTGAATTCTTTAATTGTAAACTAATTTGTATTTTCTATTCTTGAAAAAGTTTGCATTTAATTTTCGTTTGACTCTTCCCTTTATCCCTGCTATTATCCTTTCTATGAAAGCACAAAAATTAACTCCTCGCCAGCGTTTCTGGCAATGGCTTCAAGATTTCTCGCGTTGGTTCAAGCCGGGGCTTGGCATCAAGCGCTGGATGTTCGTTATTCTTGCAGGGATAACTTTATTAGGCTTGGGCTTGGCAGTATTTTTGCTCGATTTGTATCGAACAGACACAACCAATTCGGTGGTGCTAACATTTCTTTCTTTTTCAAGCCTTCGTTTTCTGCCGCGCATTGTACGAGTATTGATGTTTGGCGGATTAGGTGTGGGATTAATTATTTATGGGATTTGGGGACTCAACCGAACGCTTTTACGTCCGTTCGTGCGACCCGGACATACGGTGATTGATCAGCTTTCGGATTTTCGCCGACGCGACCGTGGTCCGCGCGTAGTTGCCATTGGCGGCGGACATGGACTCTCAACTTTGTTGCGCGGACTAAAAGCGCACACGCGCAATCTCACTGCGATTGTCACGGTTGCGGATGATGGCGGTTCATCCGGAAGATTGCGTGAGAGTCTCGGCATTCTTCCGCCGGGTGACATTCGCAATTGTCTCGCAGCTTTGTCAAACGATGAAGCCTTGTTGACGCAACTCTTTCAATATCGCTTTAGCGGATCGCCCGATCTTCAAGGTCATTCGTTTGGCAATCTTTTTATCACTGCATTGACAGACATCACTGGAAGCTTTGAGGAAGCAGTCGCTGAATCGGGCCGCGCGCTTTCTGTCAGCGGGCGCGTCTTACCCTCGACTTTGCACGATGTCCGTTTAGTGGCAGATATGCGACTGCCGTCTGTGGTTAATGAGGTCAGAGTCCAGGGTGAAAGTAAAATCCCTGTGATGGCGGGACGCGTTCGCAGGGTCTGGTTGGAGCCGAATAATCCTCCGGCATTCCCTCCGGTTTTACAAGCCATCCTGAATGCGGATTTGATCATCATCGGTCCTGGTAGTCTTTATACGAGTCTGTTGCCGAATCTTTTAGTTCCCGATTTGCTGGCTGCGATTCATGCCAGCCGCGCGATCAAAGTTTATGTTTGTAATATTGCAACGCAAACGGGCGAGACTGATTTGTATACTTGCTACGATCACGTGCGCGCGTTGGAAGAGCAGGTGGGCGAGAATTTTTTCGATGTTGTGTTGTGTAATGAAAACTGTCAAGGCGATCTGGGCTCGACCTCACAATGGGTGCGCGCCGATGAAAAGTCGCGCGCCGATGCGCGTCTCTATTGCGCCGATTTGGTTGACCTAGATCATCCTTCGCGGCACGATTCGATCAAGCTCTCTCAGGTGATCATGGATTTGTTTTATGAACGGACCGGGCCGTTGAGCGACCGCATCGGGTGACAAATTGCAGTGGTCAAACCCGCTTATTTGAATTAGAATTCACAATTGAATAAAAATCTGCTCATGCCTTTCAAGGCATGATGCTAAATATATCTGGAGGATCACATGACAGTAAAAGTTGGTATTAATGGCTTTGGGCGAATCGGTCGACAAGTTCTGAAAGCGATGCGCGATTATTATCCCAAAGAACTTGAAGTTGTGGCGTTCAATGATATCGGCGACACTAAGACCATGGCGCACTTGCTCAAGTATGATTCGACCTATGGCCGTTTCAACGGCACCGTCGAGGTGAACGATGACGGCCTGACGATCGATGGCAAGAAGGTGAAGGTCTTCAAAGAGACTGACCCGTCCGCGATTCCGTGGGGCAGCTTGGGGATTGACATCGTCATCGAATCGACCGGCCTGTTCACCATCAAGGAAGATGGCGTAAATAAAAAAGGCAAGACGGTCAAAGGCGCGGTCAACCACATCACCAAAGGTGGCGCGAAGAAAGTCATCATTTCCGCACCGGCAGAAGGTGAAGATCTGACGGTGGTACTCGGTGTCAACGAAGACCAATATGATCCGAAGAAACATCACGTGATCTCGAATGCCTCATGCACCACGAACTGCTTGGCGCCTGCGGCGAAGGTGGTTCATGACAAGTACAAGATCAAACGCGGCTTCATGACGACCATTCACTCGTATACAAACGATCAGAAGGTACTCGACCTTCCGCACTCCGATTTGCGCCGCGCCCGCGCGGCCGGGTTGAACATCATCCCGACCACCACCGGCGCCGCTAAAGCCATTGGGTTGGTCATCCCAGATCTCAAGGGCAAGTTCGACGGCTATTCTCTGCGCGTGCCGACCCCAACGGTTTCTGTTGTTGATTTCACGGCTGAAATTGAAACCGGAACGACAACGGAAGAACTGCGCCAGGCTTTCCGCGATGCTGCCAAGCAGCCGCGCTTCAAGGGCATCCTCGAGGCTGTGGATGAACCTCTGGTCAGCATGGACTTCAAAGGTAGTTCCTACAGCTCGTCTATTGACCTGCCTTTCACTTCCGTTCTGGGCAAGGAAAAGAACGACTTCATCAAGGTGGTAACCTGGTACGATAACGAATGGGGTTACTCCGTTCGCACCGCGGACCTTGCCGCAATGTTGGCAAAGAGTCTCTAAACTATTTCTCAGCCTTGTCCCGTCTTTTTTAAGAATGGGACAAGGCTGAGTAGGGGATGGGATAAAAAATCTATGAACAAAAAAACTGTAAAAGATATTGACATCAAGGGCAAACGCGTATTGATGCGCGTGGACTTCAACGTTCCGATGGCTGATGGCAAGGTCACAGATGATAAACGCATCAAAGCTTCGTTGCCGACCATTCAATATGTTCTCGATCAAGGTGCATCGTTGATTCTGATGAGTCATTTGGGACGACCGAAAGGCGGGCCTGATCCCGAATTTAGTTTGAAAGCCGCCTCGGAAGTTTTATCTTCGCTGTTGAATAAACCTGTTAAGATGGCACCCGATTGTGTTGGTCCTGAAGTCGAAGCGATGGCGAAGGCGCTCAAGCCCGGCGAAGTGTTGATGCTAGAGAATACGCGCTTCCATGCCGGTGAAGAAAAGAATGATCTGGTACTCGCAAAACAGATGGCTTCGCTCGGCGATGTATATGTCAACGATGCGTTTGGTTCGGCCCATCGCGCTCATTCCTCGACGGAAGGCGTGACGCATTTTCTTCCGGCTGTCTCCGGCTTTTTGATGGAGCAGGAATTGGAATATCTTGGGCGCGCAGTTTCGAATCCCGAACATCCTTATATTGCAATTCTTGGCGGCGCAAAGATCAGCGACAAGATTCTCGTTGTGGAAACTTTGCTGTCCAAGTGCGATAAGCTCATCATCGGCGGAGGAATGGCGAATACCTTCCTTGCCGCAAAAGGCTATGCCATGCAAGATAGTCTCGTCGAGGCTGGTTCCGTCGAAACAGCAAAGTCGATTATGTCAAAGGCTGGTAATAAATTGTTATTGCCGGTTGATGCAGTGATTGCCGATAAATTCGATGCCAATGCAAATAGCAAAGTGGTGGATGCGGATAAAGTCCCGGCTGGCTGGCGCATTATGGACATCGGACCGAAATCCATCGAGGCCTTCAAAGCCGCGTTAAACGGCGCCAAGCTGATTGTCTGGAATGGACCGATGGGAGTCTTCGAGATGCCCAAGTTCGCGGAAGGCACATTCGCCATCGCAAAAATATTAGCCGTATCCGGCGCGACGACTGTGATCGGCGGCGGAGATTCGGCCAGCGCGGTCAAGAAGGCTGGCGTCGCAAAACAAATGACACACGTCTCGACTGGCGGCGGCGCATCGCTTGAATTTTTGGAAGGCAAAGAATTGCCCGGTGTAGCCGCGTTGATGAATAAATGATTAGTTTGCAAAGAAGACTTCCGAGACGGAAACAGCCTCGGAAGTCTTCTTTATAGATAGGCTAAATTCTAATAATTATCCAGTAAAATAAACCAATTTGTTGTCAATCGTACCAAATTCATATTTTATTGGGAGTACTTTGAAGATGACCGCAAATCAATATACGGATGGAACCTATCTGGAGAAAGTTAAAGATTGGCATATTAGTGATTCGCCATGGAAGGCTTCCAAAGTATTCCAGATGATCGAAAAAAATCATCTGGTCTTTAAATCTCTGTATGATATTGGTTGTGGGGCCGGTCAAATTCTAGCGGAACTCCAAACGAAATTAGATAAAGATGTACGGCTAGCCGGTTTTGATATTTCACCTCAGGCTATTGAAATTGCGAAACTTAAAGAAAATGCTGGATTGAAATTTTTTAACGATGATTTTCTGACGGCGGAAATCGCCTCGCCGGATGTATTGCTCTTATTGGATGTCTTTGAACATATCCCTGACTATCTCGGCTTCTTGGATAGTTTGAGGAAAAAAGCGAACTGGATTGTTTTTCATATTCCATTAGATATGTGCGCACGAGCCGTTCTCAGCAAATCATTTTATATGCTTTATATGCGGAAACAATACGGCCATTTGCACTACTTCTCGAAAGAAACAGCACTGGCGACACTCTCCGATCTTGGCTACGAAATCATAGATTATTTTTATACGGTTGATGACGAAATTGGCAGCAATAATATCCAAAGAGGACTCAAAGAGAGGATCCATTATGAGATTCGTAAGAACCTGTTTCGCCTCAATCCTGGCCTGGCTGCCGCCTCGTTTACCCATTTCAATCTGATGGTTCTCGCACGCGGAGATAGAAAAGAAACTGTTGTTTAATTGAAGCAGAACATTCTTCCAGCATAGGACTTGAAGATCAACTTGTGCGTTGACATCTGCAGATTTTTAAGTTTTGATTAATTCTCCTACATATTTAGAGCGCGCCGAACTTATCTGATAAATTGTTTGCTGAAATAAGTGAATTATAATGATGCTAATTTCTTTACGGGAGCACTAATGTCTTTCAATGTTGGCGAGAATGTGGGTCCCTATCGGATCACTGAGCAACTTGGTCAGGGCGGCATGGCAACAGTGTACAAAGCCTATCATGCCGCGTTGGATCGTTATGTGGCGATCAAGGCGCTTCATCCCGCATTCGGCGAAGATCAAAGTTTTCTGGCGCGCTTTCAGCGTGAGGCGCGGCTGGTGGCAAAACTGGAACATCCGAACATCGTTCCCGTTTATGATTATTCTGAACATGAAGGCCGTCCATATCTCGTCATGAAGTTCATCGAGGGGGATACGCTCAAGGCGCGTTTATCCAAAGGCCCGCTGACTTCCTCGGAAATAGAAAAGGTGGTAGAGACTGTCGGGTCTGCGCTGGCGTACGCACACAAGCAAGGAATTTTGCATCGTGACATCAAACCATCCAATGTATTGGTTGCGACCGACGGCCAATTGTATCTGGCGGATTTTGGCTTGGCACGCATCGCACAATCCGGCGAATCGACTCTTTCGTCCGACATGATCATGGGCACGCCGCAATATATTTCGCCCGAACAAGCCATGGGAAAAAAGGACCTTGACGAGGGCACTGACATTTATTCGTTCGGCGTGATGATCTATGAGATGGTAGTGGGACAGGTTCCATTCAATGCGGATACACCCTTCTCTGTCATTCACGATCACATTTATTCGCCGCTTCCCATGCCGCGCTCGATCAATCCCAAAGTGCCGGAAAGCGTGGAACGGGTTTTGCTCAAAGCATTGGCGAAGGATCGCGCCGATCGTTATGCGGATGTTGACTCATTCGTCAGTGCGTTCAAAGACGCGTGGACTTCAGCCGGAGTCCCAATGCAAGGCACGGCCATCACGATGCGTCCCGCGCAGCTCAAAGCGGCCGCACCTGGCGCGAAAACGGTAGCCGCTAAAAGCGCCGCGAAGAAGCGCTTATCGCCTTGGCCTTTTATCATCGGCGGAGTTTTATTGATTGCTGCTTGTTCGTTTGTCTTGCTTGTTTTAGCCTATAACAGGCGTTTAAAAACGCAAGCCCTCGCGACAACCGTAGCGGCGACTCAATCTGTTATGAACCAACCCGCAGCGACCTCTTTGCCGTCTCCCATCGCCGCGACTAATATCGCATCAGCCGCGCCGACAGTTGCCGCAACGGTTGATCCGGCAATTGAGACGCCGTTAGCGCAATTCAATCAAAATCCAAATGATCCTAATGCCGCGCTGACTCTTTCGCTCGCTTATTGGGATGCGGGACAGAATCGACTATCCTTGCAAACTCTTGCGAATGCTGCCAACTTAGCCGGTGCAACCAATACACAATTCTTTAGTAATGCCGGTGACCAATTCAAACAACGCCAAGCCTGGCTTCCGGCGGCGGCGATGTATTTCCGCGTCATCAAGTCGCTTGGATTCGGCGCAAAGCCTTCGGCCGATATGACCAATAATTTTCATGAGGCTTTATATCAAGCTTCCGTTGAACCCGATATCACATCGTATCTGCCCTTCGCTTCGCTCAGCGCTGTAGAACAGCCGATGGAGATGGTGGCGGAGGCGCGTTATGATTTTTACAACGGGAATCCCGCACAAGCACGCATCCTTCTTAATCAAGTGAAGCAGATCAAACCCGGCATGCCGGAAGCATCTTTATTGCAAGCTGAAGTCGATGCCAAAGACGGCAAGACATTTCAAGCCAAGCAATTGCTTCAAATATTGATCGGTGATTTGAATGCGGCGGATTGGGTGCGCGCTTATGCTCAAAACTATTTGAACGAAATTCCATAATCGAAAGGTTCTATCAAATGAGACGTCCGCTTGTAGCTGGAAATTGGAAGATGAATAAAACCGTCGAAGAGGCGCGTGAGTTGGTTAATTCTATGGCGCCAAAATTGCGCGAGATTCAAAGCGTTGAAAAAGTTTTGTGTCCGCCGTTCGTTTCTTTGCTGGCTGTCTCTGCGTTGCTCAAAGGCAGCGATATCGGCCTCGGCGCGCAGAACATGTATTGGGAAGAGAAAGGCGCGTTCACCGGCGAGGTTTCGCCCGCGATGGTCAAGGAGTCTTGCCAATACGTCATTCTCGGACATTCCGAACGACGAACATATTTTGGCGAAACGGATGAGACGGTCAATAAACGACTCCGTGCCGCGCAGAAAGTTGATCTGACTCCGATTGTGTGTGTGGGTGAGACGCTTCAACAATACGAAGCGAAGCAGACAAATGAAGTGGTTGCGCGTCAAATCAAATTTGGTTTGGCTGATATCGACTCCGCGTTTGCGCCGCGCATAGTTGTTGCATATGAACCCGTCTGGGCAATTGGCACCGGCAAAGCTTCGAGCGGACCCAGTGCCAATGAAGTGGTCGGCAAAGTGATTCGCGGCGCGTTGAGCGAATTATTTGGCCATCAAACCGCGCAAGCGATTCGCGTTTTATATGGCGGCTCGGTGACTGCATCCAACGCGGCTGAATTCTTCGGTCAATCTGAAATTGACGGAGCATTGGTCGGCGGCGCAAGCTTGAAAGTGGATGAGTTTGTTGCGATCACAAAAGCAGCAAGTAAATAACTGCATATCATTGCGAGGGCAGATCCCGAAGCAATCTCATCTTTGAATGAAATGGAGATTGCTTCGCTTCGCTCGCAATGACATAAGCACTTATGAATTTATTTTCTTCGTTCGAGGGTCTGTTATGGTTTGTATTAATGCTTCTGCCGCTGGTCTTTCTCCAGCGGCTTTTGCATCGTGAAATTCAAGCCGTGTTCTTGATCTTGAGTCGGAGCGAACGATTTACCATCACCATTTTTTCGATCATCTTTTTGCCCGGCGTCTTATTGCATGAATTGAGTCATTATTGCATGGCGGTATTGCTCGGTGTGCAAGCCGCGCGCTTCTCATTGATTCCGCAAGTGCTGGAAGATGGACGATTGCAGTTGGGATATGTTGAAACCGTCAAGACAGATTTCGCCCGCGACTCGTTGGTGGGCGCGGCGCCCTTAATTGTCGGTGGAGGTTTCGTAGCTTTTGTGGCGCTTGTTCCATTGCATCTTCAGCCAATGTGGGATGTGCTGCGAAACGGTCAACTCAATTTATTCTGGTTTGGACTCACCGGGCTTTTGACGATCAAGGATTTCCCATTATGGTTTTATTTAACGTTTGCGGTGAGCAGTACGATGCTGCCGTCGCAATCGGATCGCCATGCTTGGTTGCCGCTCGGCGTTGCGATTGCGATTCTGCTCGCGCTCGCGATTTTGACTGGCATTGGTCCGTGGATGCTGACGTATCTCGCTCCGCCGTTGAATGCCTTTCTCAGCGCGGCGGCGATTATTTTTGGATTGAGTGTAATCGTTCACGCGGCGTTAATCGTACCGACCTTTTTAATTCATAAAGGCTTGGCGAGGATTTTTCGCGTTGATATTCAATAAGCGATATGTCATTGCGAGCGCAGCGAAGCAATCTCCTCGTTGAATGAAAGTGGAGATTGCCACGCCGCAAACTGCGCGGCTCGCAATGACATCTGAATTTTACGGAATTCCCCATTGACCATTGAAGACTGTATCCGCCGCGACTTTTTGCAAAGCCTGCGCGGTTGCCGTTGGCAAATTGGCTTGATACGATAATCCTTCCGGGCTTTGACGAAAGATATCCGCATAGAAAACACACGCCGCCAGATATGTTCCTTCCGGCGCGGGATGACTGCCATCATCCTGCCAAAGATTGATTTGCGGATATTGATCTCTGACAGCTTGCCATGCATTTCCGACCGGAGCAACCGGCGCGCCTAACGCTTCCGCAGTGATAAGGTATCCGTTATCAATCTGGGCTTGCATACTTTCATAGTTCGGCATTCCGTTTGCAGGCAAGCCAGCGCGGTATGCCCACGTGATGAGAAAGATCGGTACTGCGCCAACTTGCCGAACATCGCCGACAAGGACGCGTGCAGCCGGATACATTTCCTGTGTGCGGGATTGCTGAATCGATGGCACTTCACTTTGTTCCTGCAAAACAACGAAATTCCATTTTTTCGCGTTGATCATCGAAATCGTATCGGATGACTTGACGTGATCGGACAGCATCCAGCCGCCTTGCGCGGACATTCCAACTTCGGTTTGGTGACCTCCGGCTCGGGCAAGATTCGCAAACGTGTTTGGCAGATCGTTGACGTAGGTGTAACTGTTTCCGATGAAGAGCACGCGCGTGCAAGATTCGTTCGCCTGCAAATTGGAACAATCCATTGCAGGCGCGCAAGCAGAAGCGATGAACAACAAACAACATAAGATCAAAAGAGATAATTTAGTCAGAAAATATTTTGAGTTCTTCATATCTATTCAATCATGTCATTGCGAGTCTTCGAGAAGCAATCTTCTTATAACATTCAGTTGACTGTCCTTGAGATTGCCACGCGTCCTTCGGACGCTCGCAATGACAATTTGTTAATTCTTCTTCCAGCGCGTGATCAACATCTTCACGCGGATTCGCAGACGTGCATCCGCATTCGCCACCGCCCACATCGAGCGGACATTCTTCCAAGTGGCTTCATCCACGCTGATAAAGTCTTCCCAATCGTCATCAATATATTCCTTCATTTCGTTCGGCGAGTCCCAATAATAAAAGAACGGAAAAAATTCTTCGCGTTCGCGGACGAACCACTTTTGATCCGCGGCTTGTGCGATGGCTTGATTTGCGGCTTGGTCATCTTCCATGCCAGCCAGCATTTCGGACGCGCGTCCTGCTTCTTTGATTTCACGCGCCGAGGCGACTTCAATGGGCCAGCCGCCTGCCAGCGGACGCAGATCAACCAAGATGCCATCGGGTGCAAGCACACGCTGGATTTCGGTCAGGGCATGAACCATGCCCTCATGCGCAATTCATCAGAATGACCAAGCGAGAATCGCAAGATCGAATTTCTCTTTTGCAAATGGAAGGTGAACCGAATCGGCGCGCGTGAAAGTAACCGATGATTCCAAATCGGACGGACGATCAATCGTCGCCAGGCGCAGATCATTGGCGTCGAGATCAATGCCCGCCACAAAGCGCGCCGACTTTGCATATTGCCACGTCAAGCGTCCATCGCCGCAGCCGATCTCCAGCACGCGTTTGCCAGCGAAGTCTGCAAACTTGTGCAGGTATTTTGTTTCGGTTCGTTCGGGATCTTTTTGGAGGGACATAAATTTGGAGTAATAACTCTAAACCTTTTTATTTGTCAAATTAATCAACCCTAGCATCAATTTTGAACCACTTGCTAGAATAGATGAACCCATTTTGTCCTTTGACATTAAATCAATAGGTCCTTGTCCAAAATATAAGCCATCAGAAACTAAATAAGAAAATCTGGCGATATTGCCTTTTGGCTTATCTAATCTTGCCTTTTCCCACGGCCCAATTACATTACAAACGGCCTCGGAAATCTTGTTTGTGTTTTTTATAAGTTCGTCGATTTCTTTATTTCCACCTTCGTAAATAATTTTTGCGCCAGAAAAATTGTAATATCTTGCCTTGAGGTCAGAATAAAAAGCTAATAAATCGTATCCACTCTTTACTGGAATCTCCAATATGGTCCCAAAATAATATTTTACTTTTATCTGAAGCCCTCTTTTTATAGCTGTGTATGATGCTAAAAATCTTATTCTTGATTCTATTTCCTCATCATGAATTATTGAATTGATCTTCTCATATGTTGGATTTTCTTGATTGTAAATCCAAGAGATTGCGTTGTTCGATTTCATTTTCTCAAAATAATTTGGGTCATCTGCAAACAAGCAATTGTAAAGAGTGTCGCTAAGCTGATTTGTTTTGTCTTCCATGTTAATACCCTTTTATAAGATCTTATGAAATGCTCTAAATTTGCTTGAACATAATCTTCTTAACTCACCTACAAGACCTTCGCCCCTCGTATTTTACCTTGTTTCATTTCCAGCAACGCCGCGTCTTATTGGTGCCCGCGTCTTCTTGCCTCTTCGAGAATCTCCGCGGTCGCGGTAGCGCCGATGCGCGTCACACCTAAACTGCGAACACGAAGAAGATCATCCAGAGTCCGCACGCCGCCCGCCGCTTTGATTCCGATCGTAGGCGGACAATGGTCGCGCATCAGGCGCAGATGATGATCGGTCGCTCCCACATACGCGTACATCCCGTTCGCTTGTTTTACGAATCCATATCCGGTCGAAGTTTTGACAAACGCAACTTCGCAGTCCGTACAAATCTCGCACAGCTTTTGAATATGTTCGTCTTGTAAATAATCGTTCTCGAAGATGACCTTTAGAATTGCTCCTCCTCCCACGACAGTTTCATTCACCGCTCGTATCTCGCTGGCGACGTAGTCCCACGCGCCGCCGAGAACTTTCCCGATATTCACAACCATATCAATCTCGCTTGCGCCATCGTGAATGGCTTCTTCGGCTTCGCGGACTTTGATGGCGGTGGTGCTATTGCCATGCGGGAAAGCGATCACCGCGCAAATTCCCACATCCGAACCATCAAGCACATCTTTCACCAAATGAATGGAATATGGTTTCACACAGGCAGTTGCCACATTATATTTCTTCGCCAACTCACAGCCCGCCACAATGACTTCATCTGTCATCGTTGGATGAAGCAATGAATGGTCAATCATCTTCGCCAAACTCTTAAGACTTGGAACGTTATCCATGATTTCTCTCCTTCAATATCCTCGTTATGTCACTCTGAGCGAAGCGAAGAGTCTCCGCCGCAAAGCGAAGAGTCTCCGCCGCAAAGCGGCGGGATTCTTCACTCACTTTGTTCGTTCAGAATGACATTATACTTTTTAGATTAGCCATCTAATGTATCTTCAATACCTTCGCGCCGCGAATCTTCCCCTGCTTCATTTCCAGCAAAGCCGCGTTGGCGTCCTTCAAATCAAATTCCTGAAACTCAGGCTTGATGTTCGCCTCCGCCGCCAACTGCAAAAACTCGCGCACGTCCCGCCGCGTCACGTTCGCCACGCTCTTGATTTCCTTTTCCATCCACAACTGCGATGCATAATCCAATTTCAATAAAACATCTTTATCGATTTCTTCTTTGCGGATTCCGTTGACGACGAGTCTGCCGCCCGGACTTAGATGTTTCAACGCTTCTACAATCGGACCCCAAACGGGTGTCGTGTCAATGACTGCGTTCAACTCTGACGGCGGAGTCTCATCAATCGCGCCTGTCCAAGCCGCGCCCAACGACTTGGCGAATTCTCTTTCGTCGGCGTTGCGGCTGAAGACGAACACGTTGGAGTTTGGATACTTCTGCCGCGCCGTTTTTAACACCAGATGATTTGATCCGCCAAAGCCCATCAATCCCAGCGATTGACCATCTTCGATGTTTGCCAGCCTCAAGGCGCGATATCCGACCGCGCCCGCACATAACAACGGCGCGGCTTCCGAATCCGATAACGACGCTGGAATGGGATGCGCGAAGTCCGTGCGGACTTTCATATACTCTGCATACCCTCCATCCGCGTCGCGTCCTGTTGCTTTGAATTCAACACATAAATTTTCATTGCCAAATAAACAATATTTACATTTCCCGCATGCCGAATAAATCCACGCCACGCCCACGCGTTGACCTTTGTTCTTTCCCTCTTCAACCACACCAACTACCTGATGTCCCAATATTCTTGGCAGTTGCGATGGCTTGGTGCGTCCTTCGATTTCATCGAGTTCGGTGTGACACACTCCGCAGGCGCTGACTCGAATCAAAACTTCGTCCGCGTTTGGCTTTGGCTCAGGAACATCTTCGAACGTAAGCGGCTTTGGATTTTTTGCAATCGGCGCGATCTCGCGCAATAGCATGGCTTTCATTATTTATTTGCTTGACCAGTTATCCTGTTCCGAATTGACGGTCACCCGCATCACCTAAGCCCGGAAGAATATATCCGTGTTCATTGAGATGATCGTCAATCGCCGCGAGATAAATCGGAACATCGGGATGATGCTCCTGCATATTTTTGATTCCTTCCGGGGCGCCGATCAGCCCGACGAACTTGATCTTCTTCACGCCCCAATGCTTCAAGATGTTCGCGGTGGCAACAGCTGAACCGCCGGTCGCCAGCATCGGGTCGAGAATGAGGCAAACGGAAACAGTTGGCTCGGTGGGCAGTTTGTTGTAATACTCAACCGGCTTGAGAGTCTTTTCGTCGCGATAGAGTCCGATATGCCAAACTTCCGCGACCGGCATCAATTCCCAAATGCCTTCGACCATTCCAAGCCCGGCGCGCAGAATCGGTACGAGACCAATTTTCTCTTTGAGTTCTGAGCCGGTCATGGTCGCAAGCGGCGTTTCAACCTGACGAGGAACGGTCAGCAAATCGGCGGTCGCTTCATAACAAAGCAATGCCGCGATCTCGCGCACCAGTTCGCGGAATTTTTTCGGTTCGACATCTTTATTGCGCATACGGGAAAGTTTATGAGCGACGAGCGGGTGGGGTGATGCAAAAACGTTGGACATATCATTCTCCTGAATGGGTTACTTTATTATAGCCCGCAATGCAAATTAGATTCCGTTATCGAACAGGCTCTTCTTTTCTTCGTCCAAGTAAAAACCCACTAATAATAGTTAGAATAGTTCCTGTAAGAATATAAATTACGGAAATATTGCTCGGCGGTTTTAGCGCGAAGATATAAAAATAAACTAGGATGGGTGAAATCTGAATCGGCACTTGCGCGACGGGGATAACATTGCTGGCTTGAGCAACCTTGAATGCCAATTGATTTTGCCACGTAATTATCGTGGCTGTTGTCATTAGAATCAACGCGGCAATCGCAAAAAAAATTTCTTGCGCGAACGAACCGTTGCCGCTCAGAACGATCAGAATCAACGCGAGCAATGGATTGATCCAGAAATCCGAGAGGCACGCCAGAAAACCATTCGTCAAAGCGATGAACATTCCTTTTCGTCCATTGACGCGCTGAGCAACACTGCGTGTGACGATACTTAGAAAGAATAAACTCAATGTAAAAATTGCAATCCTAATCAGTGCATTGTGATTCGCAAGTGTGGACCTGACTTGTGTTTGATTGATTCCCAATTCACTCAAACCCAATAAAAGGATTCCGATGATCATTAATCCGATGCCGGACATTTCCGATGCGTTCAGCGTTTCATGATTTATTTGAACCGAGCCGATTGCTAAAACAACCAAGCCGGAAGCCATCAAGCCCGGTGTCAATGCGGGCCCGATCATAGACTGAGCGATCATGTAAGCCGCTGTTCCGCCGCCTAAACCGAAGATAACACCTAAGACCCAGGTCCGATTCTTAAACAGCCTGCGTATAAAACTTTTTTCATCGCTGTCGATCCGGACTTGGTTTACGGCTTGCTTTTCGAGAAGTTGGCCGAATTGAGTCAGAATCCCGCCAAGGATTCCGAGTGCGACTCCGGTGATGTAATTGAAAGTCACGATGTTAAATCTTGATCGCGTTATCTTGAATTACTTTTGCAAACCATCTGCCGCTGTCTTTCACGGTTCGTTTCAAAGTTTTGTAATCCACGTAGACGATCCCGAAGCGCGGACCATAACCCAATGCCCATTCAAAGTTATCCATCAGCGACCAGTGGAAATATCCTTTGACGGGTACACCGTCTTTGATGGCGCGATGAACTTGCACAATATGATTTTGCAAATAGCGAATGCGCCGTTCGTCGCGGACACGGCCATCGAAATCGAGTCCATCGGGAACGGGCACACCGTTCTCCGTCACCATGAGATCGCAGGCTGGCTGATAATCTTTCCATATGCGCATTAAGATTTCATGTATTCCTTCCGGATAGATTTCCCACATGCCGGAATATTCATTGCCTTCGGGGAAAATCTGCGCGGCGGAGACGAGCGGGAATTTTGATTCATGCGTCAACACCGAGCGCGTATAATAGTTGACGCCTAATAAATCAACTTGTTTGATCTTTTCAAGATCGCCTGCTTTGATCAGAGAACTCGCTAACATTTTGCCTATAGCAAGTTCCTGAATTGGCGATGTTCCTTTCAGCAACGGATCAAGCACAGCACGATTGACTAATGTGTCGACACGCTGCGCGGCATCGTGATCTTTTTTTGATTCAGTCGCCGGATACATCGGATTTAAGTTGAGTGTGATGCCAACCTTAACAGATTGTTTAGCCGAAGCGCGGATAGCTTCGTATGCCAATCCATGCGAAAGCAATAGATGATGGAGGGCTTTGATTCCGGCTACCGGATCTTTGATGCCCGGTGCATGAGTACCGAGGAAATAACCGAGGGTGGCCGTAACCCAGGGTTCGTTATGAGTAAAGATGACTTTTACGCGATCCGTTAAATGGTCCGAAACGATGCCGGCATATTCAGCGAACGCATAAGCCGTTTCGCGATTCGGCCATCCGCCTTTATCTTGCAAAGCCTGCGGCAGATCGTAGTGGAAAAGGCAAACATAAGGTTCAATGTTTTGTTTGAGCAGTTCGTCAATCAGACGATCATAAAACGACCAGCCTTTTTTATTGACGTTGCCCCTGCCTTCTGGAAGAATGCGCGTCCATGCAATCGAAAAACGATATGCCTTCAAGGCGAGATCGGCCATCAATTTCACATCATCTTTGTAACGATGATAATGATCCACGGAAACATCGGCAGTTTCGTTGTTGGCAATTTTGCCCGACTTGTGACTGAACGTATCCCAAATCGACGGGCCCTTGCCATCCGCATTCCACGCGCCTTCGATTTGATAAGCAGAGGTGGCCGCGCCCCACACGAAATTCTTTGGAAACTTCAACGATGTCATTTTATTTCCTTATGTGAATGATGAGACTAAGGATACAAGAGAATCGTTCATTGCGCAAGGAAAAGAAAACGGAGATGAGGTCGTTCCTCATCTCCGTTGAATAAATTGAATTCGCTTTATTGCCCCGACGGTTTCTCTACTTGATACTTTTCCACGTGATCGCTGAGCGTCACGTAAATATTATTTTGATTGTCAATGGCGATGCCATATGCCTCTGCGGGGATAGAGTTGAGATATGCACCGGTTGAATCAAAGACTTGAACATCGCCAAATATATCAGCCACGTAGATGCGGCCATAACCGTCTATGGCAATTCCCGATGGTTCGGTGAATTTTCCGTTTTGGCTGGTACTGCTGCTTGCATCCGCTTCGCCGCCGAACTGGTTGACATATTTTCCTTCCGGCGTAAATTTGAACACTAAATAATTGGTGGAGCCGACGGCATAGATGTTTCCGAGTCCATCGACTGCAATGGTGGCATCATCTTCGCCATCGCCCGTGACATTCTCAAAAGCCTTGTTGATTTGAAGATTGATTTTTCCATTCTGGTTAAAGTGGACGATGGTATCGTCGTCGGTGGTTGCGTAGAGCGTGCCATCCGGACCAAGAGTTATGGCATTATAGTAACGATTATCATCTTTAATTACTTGAAGTTGTTTTCCAGTCGCATCGTAGATGGATATATTTCCTTGATTCACCGCATAAATTTTTCCATCTGTGCCGACGGCGAGCGAATCGACGGGAACTTTGTCGCCGAGTTGAATCGTCGAAACGAATTTTCCGGTTGGGTCAAAGATTTGGATGCGCCCATCCTGATAATCCCCGACGATGATATTGCCGTTGCTATCTACCGTGATTGCGCGCGCATCGGTAAACATTCCCTGACCGATTCCCTTTGAGCCAAAGCTGAGTGTCTGCTTTGCGAAACCGGTTGGCACCAGACCGGATGGCAGGAAGGTGGCGATGGGATTACTGCTGGAACTGGATGAATTGGAGTTAGAGTTTGAAGAAGTGAACGATGAAAAGAGTCCCGGCAGGAAGCCCAGTAAAGGAATGCCAAAACCTCCCACGAGCGAACATATCACAATGATGACGATAATGATCGGAAGTTTGGAGCCGATCCAATATCCAAAATCAAAGCCGCGCGGCTGATTTGAAGCAGACGAACTCGAACTGCCCGTTGAGAATGTGCCGAGGGTTTGCACAGAACCCGGCTGATTGTATGATGGAAAAACGGACGGCGTTTGTCCCCACTGCATTCCGGTCTGTCCCGGGACCAAACTCACCGCTTGACCCGCGACGATTTGATTGATGGCATTAGTGGCGTCGGCGAGAGACGTGCCCGTGATCTGGCTGTATAACTGAGCGGCTTCCGTTATCCGGCCTTGCTCTGCAAGTGAGATTGCTTCCGGCAAGCGCATGGCTTCGCCCATGATTTCGTTTAAGTTCAATCCGCCCCAGCTGTATTGAGGAACGCTCGAAGAAGTTGCTGGCGGCGGAGTCCGCATAGATTGTGGGATGATGACCGTGCCGCCGCAATAGTTGCATTTCATGGTCAATGCCCCCGCTTGAGGCTCGAGCGGCGCGCCGCAGGTTGGACATTTGAATGCGCGAATGGATGAATCGCCTGGCATGTTTTTTTTCTCCTTTGGAATTATATTTCTTTATTGCCCTTGAGGTTTTTGAACTTGGAATTCTTCAATCTTATCACCGGTGGCAACGTAGACATTATTTTGTCCGTCTATTGCCAAGCCAAAACCGGTTGTGCTAATCGAGTTCAGATAATTTCCATCTGAGTCGAATATTTGAAGTTGGTAAAATGCATCGTCAATAAAGATGCGCCCATAACTATCCACCGCGATTCCCGAGGCTTGCTGAAATTGTCCGTTGGTGGGTGTGCCGCTGGCCATCGAGCCGAATTGCTTGATGAATTTTCCCGCGGATGAAAATTTCAATACGACGCCTTCATCAGCTACTAGAACAAAGATATTTCCCTGTCCATCCACAGCAAAATAGGTCATGGTCGCGGGCTGATTCGTAATGGAGGTGAAATCCGGTATCGTGAGGCTGATCTTATAATTTTTGTCAAAGTGGAGGATCGTATCAGCGCTGGTCAGTGCATACAAAGTGCCATCGCTTCCCAAAGCAACGTCCGTGTAATAACGGGTATCGCTATTGCCCTTGATGACTTTCTGCACCTTGCCGGTTTCATCCATGATGGAAATATTTCCTGCGGATGGAACATATAGCGTTCCATCCTGGCCGGCGGCGATGGAAGGCAAGTTGATATTCTGCCCCACTGAAATGAGCGAAACAAATTTACCGGTTGAGTCGAAGACTTGAATGCGCCCGTCGTCCCAATCTGCGACAATGATGTTGCCGCTTCCATCCACTGTAACGGCTCGACCATCCGTAAACATTCCTTGCCCGATTCCTTTGGAGCCAAAGGTTAAGCTATTATTTGCGAAGCTGGGAGTCGCGGTCGGAATGATGGGACTGTTTGAATTGCTGGATGTGTTACTTGAAACGGTCGTGGCATCGGAAGATTTCTGGATTTGAAATTTCTCCACGTTATAGTCATTGACCGAAGTCCCATACAAATTGTTTTGTTCATCGAATGCCATGCCGTAATAACTTCCAGAAACGTTGTTGATATATTTTCCAGTCGAATCAAAAACTTGAACGTTAAAGAAATCGCTGACATAAATCCGGCCATATCCATCTACTGCGATTGCCAATGGGCTGATAAACTTTCCGGGTTGGAACTGACTGGGATCGCTGGATTCGCCTCCAAACTGGTTGACGAATTTTCCGTTGGGCGCATATTTATAAACGGCATACGTATCGTTGTTTGTTAGATACATATTGCCAACGCCGTCAACGGCGAGGTGACTGAATCCGCCCGTGCTGCCGGAAATACTGCTGACCGCATTTGGGATTTCAAGATCGATGGAGCTATCGCTCTTGAAGCGGACGATGCTGTCACCTTCTGTATATCCATAAAGTGTACCGTCCGCGCCTATCGTGACGTCTTGATAATAGTGATTCGAATCGCCAATCTGTCCAACCGATTGACCATTCTCATCGTAGATTGAAATGCCGCCGCTGGCGACATAAATTTTTCCGTCGCTGCTGACTGCCATTCCCTGAATGATGATCGGTTTGCCGCTGCTATCATCGACAGTGAACAGAGATTTAAACTTCCCAGTCGAATCGAAGATTTGAACGCGCCCATCTTCATAATCGGCAACGACGATGTTTCCGCTTCCATCCACGCCGATTGCGCGGGCATCCTGAAACATGCCTTGACCGATTCCCTTTGATCCGAACGACAGTACTTTATTCGCGAACAGCATCGAGCCAAATGGATTGAAACCGAATGCGAAAAAGGCGATAGCTCCACCTACAACACATACGACCACTGCGGCAATAACTCCGCCAATGATAAACATCGGCATGCGGTTACTGCTGCCTGAATAGGTTTCCCCGGCGAAGGTTGTTGAGGAGAAATTTCCGCTTTGGAATACAACAGGTTGATCAAAATTGGTTGGCGCGGTGGATGGAGCAGAGATGCGTAATGATTCCGGAATAATGACCGTCTCACTGCAATAAGGACATTTCATGCTAGTCTGGCCCGGTTCCGGTTCCAAAGGTCCCCCGCAGGTTGGACATTTAAATGCGCGAATGGATGAATCGTTTGTCATGCTTCTCTCCTCGATCAGATTAAAGTTTGCTAATCATAATCTCAGTAGGGCTTTATGCCTATGGGACAAAATGGGGATGTTGATAAGAGATTGAAAGCCGCTAGGTTTGTAATAAACTATAAGCAGCGGTACAATTCAATTGTTTCAAGGATGTCTTTTCAGCGGCCGCAGGTTGGGCCGCTTTTTTCACGGGATTTGTATGGCCCCTATTGTTGCTCCAATCATTGAAATAAAAAATGTGACGAAAATTTATTCCACCGCCGCGGGCGATTTTAGCGCGCTGAACGGAATCAATTTGTGCGTCGATAAAGGCGAGTTTCTCGGTGTTGTTGGAAAATCCGGCGCGGGCAAATCCACATTGCTCAACATGATCACTGGCGTGGATCATCTCACCTCCGGTGAAGTCGTCGTGCGCGGAAATGGCGAGGACATATCTGTACATCAATTGGATGAAGACACGCTGGCGCTCTGGCGCGGGCAAACGCTCGGCATCATATTCCAATCCTTTCAACTTTTACCGATGCTGACTCTGATCGAGAATGTGATGATGCCGATTGATTTATGCGGCGATTACCAATCACGTCTCAGCCGCGAACGCGCCCTGGAATTGCTCACGCTGGTTGAGTTGGAGGAACACGCTAATAAATTGCCCGCTTATATTTCCGGTGGGCAACAGCAGCGCGTTGCAATTGCGCGTGCCTTGGCAAACGATCCGCCCATCCTTGTAGCGGATGAACCCACCGGCAGTCTTGATTCCGTCACAGCCGATCACATCTTCGATGTCTTTGAGCATCTTGTGCAAGAGCGCGGCAAGACTATTATTATGGTCACGCATGATAATAGTCTCGGGCCGCGCTTCACGCGCCATGTTCAAATTGCAGATGGGGAATTAACTGACGTAGCGGAATCAGTTTCACTTCAGAGAAAGAAGCGAACGAAATGACAACGCATCTTTCTACAGCGGAAGCGGCTTCCATTAAAGTTGTTTCATCCCACCCTGACGATATGATCCGTTTGCATAGCGTCGTCAAAACCTATAAGAACGCGGCTGGAGAATTTAAAGTTCTCAAAGGACTTGATCTGGTGATTCGACGCGGCGAGTTTGTTGCCATCGTTGGGAAATCCGGCAGCGGCAAATCAACATTGTTGAACATGATCACCGGCATTGACCATCCGACGGGCGGGCAGGTGGTGGTCAATGGCACAGATATTTATTCGATTACCGAGAGTCGGCGTTCATTATGGCGCGGCAAGAATCTTGGAATTGTTTTTCAATTTTTTCAATTGTTGCCGATGTTGAGCTTGCTTGAGAACGTCATGCTCCCGATGGATTATGTTAATCTATATGATTTCGACGAGCGACCCGCACACGCGATGGAATTATTGGGAATGGTTGGGTTAAAAGATCAAGCTAATAAATTGCCGCTGGCGGTTTCAACGGGACAACAACAGATGACGGCGATCGCACGTGCATTGGCAACCGATGCACCGTTGATTGTCGCGGATGAACCAACCGGCAATCTCGACACAAAGACAGCCAATCACATGATTGATGTGTTCGATCAACTTGTGCGGCGCGGCAAGACGATTGTGATGGTGACCCATGATCCATCGCTGACTTCACGCACATCGCGCACGATCATCATCGCGGATGGCGAGTTGATAGATGAAACAGTGGTCAAGGCTTTGCCGTTGTTACGTCATCGTCACATGTTAGAAATGACCAAAGATGCGAAAAGGATAACTGTTCAACCCGGTGAAGTGATTCTGGATTGTAATCAGCCGGTGGATAATCTTTATATGATTGCTAGTGGTTCCGTGAATGTCATGCAGGCGGGCGGCAAGCATGGCAAATTGCTGGCGCATTTGAAGGCCGGTGAATTATTCGGCGAGATCGAGTTGTTGGGCGGCGGTAAAGCGATCGCTTGCGTACGTGCCGGAACTCATCCGGTTGATTTGTTAACATTTCCGCGCGCAGACTTTCTGCGCATCATCGAAGAATCACCGATCACGGCTGAAGCGTTAGGAAAGATCGTGCAGGATCGTTTGGAAGAGCATCGCGTGAAGAGCAGAGCATGAGACCTCGCTGGCGTAAAGTTTTCCTTGACCTGATAGAAAATAAAGCCCGCACATTGCTGGTGGTTTTATCCATCGCAGTCGGCGTGTTTTCAATTGGCGTGATTGCCGGAGCATACGTCATTATTTCTCATGATATGAGCGCCAGTTACGCGGCGAATCATCCTGCTAACATTGAACTACGTATGGTAGATTTCAATGACGATGTATTGAACTCGGTTCGCAACATGCCGGGGATTGGCACTGCCGAAGGTCGGCGCGTTTTCAGCATCCGCGCGCGTCCGGTAAACAGCAGCGCATGGACGGTCATCGACTTAGTTGCCTTCAACGATTTCGCGACCAATCAGGTTGATCTGCTCACGCCGCTTGCTGGCATGACGAATCCATCCAAACGGCAAGTTGTTTTGGAAAAAGATGCACTGACACAACTCAATGTTAAAGTTGGAGATCAATTGGTTTTTGAATTGCCGGATGGCACAACGAAAATGATGCCAGTGGTTGGCGCGGTTGAAGATCCGACCACAGGCGCTGGTGATTTTCTGGCTCCACCGTTCGGTTATATCTCCATGACCACGCTTGAAAATTTTCAAGAGCCTGATCTCTATAATCGCATCTATGCGACCGTTTCTCAAAACCAGGATGACGACGCATACATCAGCAAGATTGCAGGCGACGTAAAAGACAAATTGGTTCGAGCGGGTCTTCCCGTTGATCGCACGCTGACATCGAAGACTCACGAACATCCGCTCGCTTCAACGGTCAATGCCATTCTTGGAATTTTGATGGCACTTGGTGTGCTGATTGTTTTCTTGTCATCATCGTTGATTGCCAATACGCTTAGCGCGCTATTGAATCAGCATTTGCGTTACATCGGCGTGATGAAATTACTCGGCGGGCGCAATCGCCAGATTTTGATTATGTATTTAGCGCTGATCATTTCTTTCGGCGTGCTGGCTCTGTTGATCGCCGTGCCGCTTGGCGGGCAAGGCGCTTATGCATTATCCGCGTTCATTGCTAACGAATTGCGATTCAATTTGCTAGGTTATCGCATTGTGCCGATTGCGTTGGTGATTCAAATTGCGATTGGGATTCTTGTTCCGCTCGTAGCTGGACTTGTGCCGGTGATGAGCGGCTCGAAGGTCACCGTACTGAAAGCTATCAGCGGAGATTTGGCGCGCGGAGAGGGCAAGCCGCTTCATCGTGGTCCGAAGCGTGAATCGCCTTGGGAAAGATTCCAAACGCGCGTCACTGTTGCTTTATCGAAACGCGGAATACATATTCCGCGTCCGCTATTGATCTCGCTTCGCAACACATTCCGCCGGCGTGGGCGACTCCTCCTAACACTCTTCACGCTTACCATGGGCGGCGCAATTTTTATCTCGGTATTCAACGTGCGCGTGACTCTGCACGATTACATCGGCGCCATCGGCAATTATTTCAAAGCCGATGTGGAGTTGGATTTCACTCAGCCGTATCGTGTGCATGAGATTCAACAATACGCAATGCAAATTCCCGGCGTGCAAAGTGTGGAAGGCTGGCAGGGACTGAGCGCCGATATGTTGCGCCCGGACGGTTCAACGATTGATACATTGGACATTATTGCACCGCCTGCAAACAGTTCGCTGGTCCAACCGATTCTTGTTTCGGGACGTTGGATTGAATCGAGCGATGAACGTAAACTTGCCCTTAGCGAATCGGCTCTTTCGGATTTTCCAAATTTGAAGCCCGGCGATTTTTTAACATTGAAGATTAATGGGCGCAATGAGCAATGGCAAGTTGTCGGTATTTTTCAATTCGTTGGAGGGCAAGGAATCATCGCGTATGCGCCGCTTGAATATGTTTCGCAAGTGAATGATCTCGCAAATCAATCCACGTCGTTCCACATCGAGACGCTTCAGCACGACCGCCCTTATCAAGACAGGATGGCGAATACGCTCGACCAATATTTCCGCACCAACGGATTCAATGTTTTGCAATCGCAAGCGGGCTTGGCTTCGTTGGATAACGCCTCCCAAAGCCTTGACACGCTGGTTAATTTTCTGCTTATCATGGCATTGCTGACGGCGACGGTCGGTTCGATGGGGCTGGCTGGGACGATGGGAATGAATGTCCTTGAGCGCACGCGCGAAATTGGAATTATGCGCGCCATCGGCGCAGTGGATAGCATTATCATGCGAACAGTCATCGCCGAAGGTATGGTGATCGGATTGATTTCATTCGGTCTCGCAATAATTTTATCGTTGCCGTTTACATATTTGTTATCATACATCGTCAGCATTGCCGTATTTGAAACGCCGATTAAAACCGTTTTTACGATTACCGGTTATTTAATTTGGTTGGCGTTGATTCTGGTAATGTCAGTTATTGCAAGTATTCTGCCAGCGCGCAATGCCGCGCGGCTAACGATCCGTGAAGTGCTTGCGTACGAATAAATAGATTCAAGGAAGGTGAAAGATGAAAAAGAAATTTTTGACGTTCGCTTTTTTGATTATTGCTCTAGCCCTCGCAAGTTGCGGGAGCCAACCGGCTTCGACAAATGTCACGCCAACCGCCGCACCATCCGGAACGGTGATTGCCGAAGGTCACATCCGACCGTTGCAATCGGTCAATCTCGCGTTCCAAGGAAGCGGCGAAGTGAATCAGATTATGGTCAAAATCGGTGATCAGGTTAAGAAGGGCGGTGCGCTGATGAAGCTGGATAATTACGATCAAGCCAACGCGCAAGTAGCTTCTGCACAATTGGAATTAACATCCGCTCAGCAAGCGTTCGACGCGCTCAATCGCGATGCAGGTGGAAGTCAAGCCCAACTTTGGGAAGCCTACATGAACGCACAGGTTGTGCGTGAGAATGCCCAAAAGAAATGGGATGGTTTGAATTTGCATGATATTGATATCCATATCAGCGACGCGCAAACCACGCTGGAAACTCGCAAGGCTGAACTTGCCGACGCGCAAGCAAACTTTGATCAGTATCAAAATCTCGATCCGAATAGCGGACGATATAAGGATGCACAGGATCGTTTGAAGGATAAACAAAAGGCATATGATGAAGCGGTTACGAATCTCGAATCAGACATGCGTCTGCGCGATGATCCGCAAGCAGCTTTGAATGCCGCGTTGTCTGCCGAAGCCGAAGCCAAATATCAATATGATCTCACTGCCAACGGACCGAACACAGATCAACTTGCGTTAACTCAAGCGCGGCTTGATAATGCTAAGGCGCAAGTTGCCGCGGCGCAGGATGCTCTCAATAACTTTGAACTCACTGCGCCGTTCGATGGTGTGGTGGCGGATGTCAGCGTGGATGTGGGTCAGCAGGTAGGACCGCAGACCGTTGCTATCAGCGTGACCGATCCGAGTCAATGGATTGTCGAGACGGATGATCTGACGGAGTTGGAAGTGGTCAAACTTGCCGATGGTCAAAAAGTTGCGATGGTGCCGGATGCGCTTCCGGATGTGAAACTCACTGGAACCATCCAAACGATCAGCGGCGCATTTACAAAACAGGGCGGCGACATTGTGTATAACGTGCGCATCCTCGTGGATAACCCAATTGACCAACGCATTCGTTGGGGCATGACGGTCGAAGCGACGTTTGCGCCGTTACCAAAATAAAATTATCTGTAGGGGCGCAAAATATTGCGCCCCTAAATTTTTATTACTGCTTCGCGCTCGGGTCCGTTTGCAACCCAGCCGATTTTCACATCCACCAATTTCTCAATCATCTCCACATACGCCCGCGCTCGCGCCGGTAAATCTTTGTATTTGCGGATGCCGCGAATATCTTCTTTCCAACCTTTGGCCGTTTTATAAATCGGTTTGACTTTATCGAGCTGATACGAATCCAAATCGTAATAATGCACTTTCCTTCCGTTGAATTCATAACCGGTACAAACTTTGATCTCATCGAATTCACTCAACACATCAAGTTTTGTTAAGAATAATTGATTGATGCCATTGACTTGTGACGCGAAGCGAACGAGCTCCGCATCGAACCAGCCGCCGCGGCGGATGCGTCCTGTTGTAGCCGCGACTTCGCTGAGAGCTTTTTCCGCATGTGCGTCATCCTTAACTTCAGTCGGCATCGGTCCCGCGCCGACGCGCGTGGTGTAGGCTTTGGTCACACCGATGATGCGGTTGATGGCACGTGGCGGGATTCCGAGTCCGCCCGTGGCAGCAGACGCCAGCGTGGTCGAGCCGGTGACGAATGGATACGTTCCCCAATCGGGATCGAGAATCGAACCCATGGCTTGTTCAAGCAAAAATTTCTTTCCAGCTTTCAATCCATTTTGGACGATGGGAAACAATTCCGTGATGAACGGTTTGATTTGAGAATAATATCCGAGATATTCATCACAGACTTTTTCAAAGTCGAGCGGTGATCCGCCCAGCGCAACGATAATTTTATTTTTCAATTCCAATTGCACGCGCAGCTTGTTCGTAAATATTTCTGGATCTGTAAAATCGCTCCAACGAATTCCGTTATAACTGATCTTGTCCGCAAACGTTGGACCGATGCCGCGGCGTGTGGTTCCCGTCGCGCCCGCGCCTTTGGCTTCCTCATAAAGCCCGTCGAGGATTTTGTGATAAGGCATGATGAGATGCGAGCGCTGCGAAATCAATAGCCGCTTCTCCAGCTTGATGCCCGCGTTGCAAAGCGAATTCATTTCTTCGATCAGCACAGCGGGGTCTATGACCACACCGCCGCCGATCAAACATTTTGTCTTCGGATAAAAAATTCCCGATGGCACGAGATGAATTCTGAATGTGCCATATTCATTGACAATCGTATGCCCCGCATTGTTGCCGCCGTTATAGCGCGCCACGTAATCGAAATCACCAGCAAAGGTGTCGATGGCTTTGCCTTTGCCTTCGTCGCCCCATTGGGTTCCTAGAATGACTGTGACAGACATGTTTTTTCCTTTTGATGGTTATTATTTTTCCTTCAATGAATTCTCTGCAATCTCTTCTGCTAAACCGACATAAGTTAACGGTGACAATGCGCGCAGTTTTTCTTTTACCAGTTCTTCAACTGATAAATTTTCAATCCATTGGGTGAAAGTCTCTTTTGTGATTTGTTTTCCGCGCGCAAGTGATTTTAATTGATCGTATGCATCGCTGACACCCGCCGCCCGCAAAATAGTTTGTGCGCCTTCGGCAACCACTTCCCAATGCGCTTCCAACTCCGCCCTCATAGCGGACTCGTTCGCTTCGACTCTTTCCAACGCCTTTGCTAGACTCGCATACGCCACGAGAGAATGTCCCAACGCGACACCAAATGTACGCCGGATGGTTGAGTCAGACAGGTCGCGTTGCAGACGCGAGATGGAAAGTTTGCGCGCGTATTGTTCGAATAGTGCGTTGGCGGTGCCGAGATTTCCTTCGGCATTTTCAAAATCAATAGGATTAACTTTTTGCGGCATGGTTGAAGAGCCGACTTCCGATGCAACCACTTTCAATTTCAAATAATCGTCACTGATATATCGCCACATATCTTGTGCGAAATCGATCAGGATGGAATTGATTAAATGAAGGGCATTGAAATATTCAATCCAATTATCATAAGGAAGGATTTGAGTGGTGATGGGATTTGATTCCAATCCCAAATCGTGAACGAATTTTTCACTGAATGCGAGCCAATCTACTTGCGGTGCGGCGGAGACAAGCGCATTGAAATTTCCAACCGCGCCATTAAGTTTAGCTTCAAAGCGATAAGATGTTAATTGGATGCATTGTTTTTTGAGCCGCGCATAATACACAGCCATCTCTTTTCCAAACGTGGTTGGGACAGCAGGCTGACCGTGAGTCCGCGCCAGCATTGGAGTAGATTTATATTTTTGGATGATCTCAACAAGTTGATCGAGAATCTTATCGAGCGCGGGAAGAATGATTTGATCGCGTGAGTTTTGCAAAGCAAGTGCTTGTGCGATATTGTTGATGTCTTCGGAGGTCAAGCCGAAGTGTAGAAATTCTACGAGATTAGATAAAGACGTCGGCGCGAGTTTGGCGCGCAAAAAATTTTCGATGGCTTTTACATCGTGGCGTGTGATCTGCTCCAAGTCCTTGATTTGATGCGCATCATCCAATGAAAATGAATCGGGTAAGGTGTTAAGAATATCAAGTTCGGCAGGAGTTAAATCGCGGACGAGATGAGCATCACGCGAAAGAACAATCAGATATCTAACCTCAATGCGCACGCGATCTCGGAGGTATGCAAATTCCGAAAAGTATTCGCGCAGCGATTCGGTTTCATGAACATAACGTCCATCAAGCGGGGAAAGAGCCAGCAATTCGTCAGACATTTGGTTGAGTGGATTTGATTATAGCATTGTGGGAATGAGAAGCGCGCCATATAATCAGCGCGGTTTGTTGCTGTTTGACATTGAAGGAGATCGCTTTGAAAATTTTACCCGATGTAGCCTTGACGTACGACGACGTTTTGCTTGTGCCGCAATATTCGGATGTAGCCTCGCGCCGCAAACTTTCCACGCAAACCAAATT